>JAQYVQ010000173.1 GCA_030145435.1 Syntrophobacteria bacterium
CCATGAGGTAGCCGGCGGAGCCCCCTGGAGAATTCTCCGGATGATCTTGGGGTCCTCAATGGAGGCAATGACTCGCATGGGATTTTTTGCATCGGGGACAGACCAAGGGGTCCGTCTCGTACACCTTCCGGATCAAACGGGACCAGTTCCTTTTGACTTCCCTTGAACAGAGGTCCGACTCGAGCACCGTCGGGATCGCAAACCGAGCCGGCAACAATTCAGATAGCTCCTCCCCTGGACTCCTGCAAGCACATTGCGTCGTTTCAGATAACTGAACCGGTTTCCCTTTTGGACTTACCTTCTATGGTTCATGTTTGTCTCCGTTACATTCGGGGCCTGAAGTTAGGCCGCGACCAACAATAACTCTTATCTATGCTCCATCTGATTGTCACGCAGAACCCACAATGTCATGTTGAACTATTGAGGCTTCCTGTTTTCAACCTGTGGAAGGAGACAGGGATCTTCTGCCTCTTGGTGTTACTTCTGTTTCGAAAGAAAGTCTTCCGGCATCTTGAGGGCGACGACCTCCCCGCGGGCCGTTTCCTTTCCTTCGGCACATAGGGTGACGGAAATCACCATTTTGCGGCCTTTGCTTTCTTTCACCCGGCCTCTCAACTCCAGGGATGTATCAATAGGCGTCGGTGCCACGTAGTCGACGTGCAGGGAAACCGTAACAAATCGTTCCACGGTATCGATACCCAGTGATTTACCTTCTTCCTGATATTTAGCGGAAGCAGCTGTGGCGGTGGCATGGCAGTCGATCAAAGAAGCGATCAATCCACCGTAGACGTAACCGGGAAAAGCCGTATGAAAGGCTTGGGGTTGAAAACGGCAGATGGTCTCTTCCCCCTCCCAGTAAGTCTTGACTTGATATCCATGTTTGTTCGATTTGCCGCATCCATAGCAGACGGCAATATCGTCCGGGTAAAAATCCTGCACCGCTTTCTTTGTCATCACAGATTTCTCCCCTGACTTTCGTTTGGATCGGAACGCTGAAATTGAATTACGAAGAAGACGAAGCGTAGAGTTCGGGTAACAGGTCTGACAGGTATCGCATCAAAGCGGAGACTTTATAGGTCCCATTGGGCAGTCGCGTGACGCCTGTTTCCTCTTTTTAAGGTAGCCAGGCTCAAGTGCTTTTTCTGCGTCAATTGCCTCTGCAAAGGGGTTTAAACCGAGGATGGCCAGCCCCATCAGAACCAGCCCACCTATGATCAAGAGCTTCTTCATAACGCCCTCCTGCTTTATGGATTTGATATTCCATGGTATCCGGGTCCCCGGTATTCATCAAGATGAAACCCGTAGATTCTCGTTTGAAATTGATGACGGACTGAAAAGCCTGTATAAAGGACTGGGGATTCGTCTCTATGCCCAGGAAGCCGACTCTTTAAAAAATTGGGGAAGCGGTCGTTAAATGTACTTTACTCATTTCAAAGGAGACAAACATGCCGACCATCGATGACTTCATTCGACCCAAGGAATGGACCTCGGACGTGGTGCTGCAAACTGGACAGGCCGTCAGAAAATGGGCGGAAAAGCGATACCGCCCCATTCTCGAGCAGGTGGATGAAGACTGGAAAGAGCACAAACTCATCGAACCGCTGCTCAAAGAGGTCCTGGTCGATCTCGGCCTCAACGCCGCCTTCTTCCCCGCTGAGGTCGGGGGAAACGACATGCCCCAAGACCAGGTCATGGCCCTGACGAGTGTTGTCTGTGAGGAGTTGTCCAGGGTGGATGCAGGCTTTGCAACAGCCGCGATATGTTCGACCTGGGGACTCGTGCCCATTATGCTCGAGCCGCACCGGAACATGGAGCTCCTCAAGGAATTCGGGCCGAAATTCTGCGGCAAGGAATTGTACGTGGGTTGCCACGCGATTACGGAGCCGGCCAGCGGTGCGGATGTGGAGAACCTGGGTGTCATGAAGGGCAAAACCATCCAGACAACCGCAACCCTCGACGGCGACGAGTGGGTGATCAACGGGCACAAGATCTGGCCGACCAATTCGGGAAAGGTGGGAGACCTCTATTCGGTTGTCTGCACCACCCAAAAGGGCAGCACGGACCTGAATGACTTTGCCGTCATCCTGGTGCCGGCCGATTTGGAAGGTGTTTCCGTGGGGAGTCCGTACCAGAAGGCCGGCATGGCGGCCGACATCAACACCGATGTCTGGTTCGACAATGTGAGGGTGCCGAAGAGATACCGCATGCACGGCCCGGGGGATGACGTGAAGTACTGGAGACGGACGGTGAGCATGGGACAAATAGGCGCGGCAGCCTTTTCCGTGGGGGTGATGAAGGGTGTTTACGAGATCATCAAGAGGTGGACTACAGAGCGGGTCATTGCCGGGAAGCCGCTCAAGGAACACAGTATATGCGCAGACATGCTGTCCGAGGTCGCCATGCTGATCGAGTCCACGTCCGCCTGGATGTGGACGTACATAAGGGAATGGGACCATCCAGAGATCTATGGGAAGGAACCCTGGGACGAGGACTTCACCCTCAAGACGAGAGGTCTGGCGGTACACGCCGGTATCGCTGTCGAACAGGCTTGCAGCCGTGCAATGGACTTCATGAGCTCCTATGGCTACGCCCGTGAGTTCGGAATCGAGAAACACTGGAGAGATTGCAAGATCATCGGACTCTGGATGGGAGGAAGGGCACTGAAGACCCTGGAAAACGCCCGGTACTGGTATGATCTCGAAACCCTCTGATTCAGAAAAGTCCAATTCGTCACGGAAAAATAGCGATGATCATCAGAAGAATCGTTCCCGGTGAAACCAGAGTGGGTTGGATCGGTACGGGTGTGATGGGGGCCAGCATGTGCGGGCACCTGATCGACAAGGGGTTTTCCGCTACGGTCTACAACCGCACCCAGAGCAAAGCGGAGCCGCTATTGGCCAAAGGGGCCGCCTGGGCCGACAGTCCCAAGGAGGTGGCAGAGCTGAGCGATGTGGTTTTCACCATTGTCGGTTTTCCTCGCGACGTGCGTAAAGTGATCCTGGGTGCGCAGGGTGCTCTGGCCGGATCCGGGGAGGGGAACATCCTGGTCGACATGAGCACGAGCGAGCCGTCGCTGGCGATCGAGATTGCCGAACAGGCGAAAGCCAAAGGCGTCTACAGCGTAGATGCGCCGGTCTCCGGCGGCGACATCGGAGCGCGCGAGGCGCGACTGTCGATAATGATCGGCGGAGACAAGGGGGCGGTCGAGGCCCTTCAGCCCTGCTGGGAGGCGATGGGCAAAACGATCGTCCATCAAGGCGGACCCGGTGCCGGTCAGCACACGAAGATGGTCAATCAGACGCTCATCGCAACGAACATGATCGGCGTGTGCGAGGCGCTGTTGTACGCACACAAAGCCGGACTCGATCTGGATGCGGTTATGCAGTCGGTTGCCTCCGGAGCAGCCGGCAGCTGGTCGCTCGCGAACCTGGGGCCGAGGATTATCAACAACAACTTCGATTCCGGCTTCTTCGTCGAGCACTTCATCAAGGACATGGGCATCGCCCAGGACGAAGCCCAACGCATGGGACTCGCGCTGCCGGGATTGGCTCTGGCCAAGCAACTGTACTTGGCCGTTCAGGCCCAGGGTCACGGGCGAGACGGCGCGCAGGCACTGCAACTGGCACTTGCTTCCCTGTCCGGCGTGGACTGGAAGAACCGCTAATAGGGTTTGTAGGATTTCTCCTCGATGAAGTCTGATCCAAGTTTTCGATTGATTGCCTTCTTGACTTCGAAGCGCCTGTCATTGTTCTTATAGACAGCGCGCGCGAGTTGGATGAAGGTATCATCGAAAGTCCTGTGTGACTCCTTGTCACGGAGTTCATCCTCGATCACCCAGAGCTTTTCGTTGATGGCCTTGAGTTCATCCACTTCATCGCTCACATCCTTCCTGGAGAAGGGCAACTCTTCCAGCAGGCGATTCAGTCCGTTCAGTTCTCGCTCGATGTTTTCAAGCTTGGCCGCGTCTTTTATGCGGCTGCGCTTGATTTCGAGAATCGTGAGCTTGTCGAAGAATTCACCAATCGAGATTTCCACACGAACGTTCATGCTGCCACCTCATTCTGCCTTGCGTTCAGAGATTCATGATCGGCGTGATGTTGCCCCAGTCGTTTTGATGGGACCACGGGCTTGCCCGTGGGGCTCCATTGGAACTCAAGAGGATGTCTAATTGACAGCCGGGCGGTTGTCAAGCATCCTCTTATCAGAGAAGAAAGTCTGCGAAAGGAATGTGGAATTTCGGAAGGAACCGATGGCCTTTGAACCTGTTTTCAATTCTTCGCAGCCGAAAGCGGACAGCGACTTTTGGTTTATCATTCACGAAGAGAAGCTGGTCGTGAGACAGAACGAGGATGCGTATTCCATCCCCCGCTTTTCGGATGTGAAACACATTCAGGATTCGTTGGCCGGGGCGCAATACTTCGGGCTGAAGGACGGAAGTCCCTGCTTTTTTGCAGACTTGCCGGATGTGGGTGTACTTGCGGACGGATTTGAATTCAGGGGGATCTTCGAACTGTTGGGCTTGCTCGAAGATGAGCTGCTCCTGGTAGCGGGCTGCGCAACGCAGTTGATCCGATGGGACCGAAGCCACAAATATTGCGGTCAGTGCGGCGGACCGACGCAAGACAAGACGGATGAACGGGCGAAGACCTGCCCGGATTGCGGGCTGAGCTGTTATCCTCGCCTCTCTCCGGCCGTCATCGTGGCCGTTGTCAAAGACGATAAACTCTTGCTTGGGACCTCACCAAGGTTTCGAACCAGTTTCTGGAGCGTTTTGGCCGGATTCGTTGAGCCCGGAGAGACCCTCGAGGAATGCGTGGTGCGTGAAGTCCAGGAAGAAGTGGGCATCACAGTCAAGAACGTTCGATATTTCGACAGCCAGCCGTGGCCCTTTCCCGATTCGCTGATGCTCGGGTTCACAGCGGAGTATGCGGAGGGCGAGATCAAGACGGATGGAGCCGAGATCGTGGAAGCGGACTGGTTTGCAGCGGACAACCTCCCGAACATCCCCCCGAAAGTAAGCATCGCCAGGAGACTGATCGATTGGTTCGTGGAGAATCACTCGAAGGCGTCCTCCTGACTCAGAATTGCGGGCCAGCACTCCGGCAGGTGGTTGACATCATTTCCGGATTTAATTACTATATTACCAATTGGTAAAATAGTAAATTATTGCCATGGATGATCCGAGAAGGGCACGACAATGCGTGAAAAGGAAAGAAGAAGATGCGAGCTTCAGGCCGAGGTCTTGAAGGCCCTTGCTCATCCCCTTCGTCTGGCCGTCGTGCAGTATCTGGCGAAGGAAGAGAAGTGTGTGTGTGAGATCGTTGACTACGTGGGAACCAGCCAGTCGAATATCTCGAAGCACCTGAGCATCATGAAGAGGGTGGGCATCCTCTCCGACCGGAAGGAGGGGCTTTCCGTCTACTACAGACTGAACATGCCTTGTGCCCTGAACTTCTTCCAATGCGTACAGGACATCATCGAAACCCAAATTTCCGAGCGCTCGGCAGCGCTTCGGTAGTCTATTCGAATTCGTCAAAGGAGGAACACCATGAAGATCGCCATCCTTGGGCCCGGGTGTCCGAAATGCAGGAAGCTCTACGAGAACGCGCAACAGGCCGTGGCAGAGGCCGGAGTGGAGGCGGAGCTGGAAAAGGTGGAAGACATCCAGAAGATCAACGATTACAACGTCTTCATGACACCGGCACTGGTCGTGGATGGGACGGTCAAGTCCACCGGGAAGGTTGCGTCTCCGGAGCAGATCAGGAAGTGGATCGAAGCAACATGAGCGAACGACGTAAACTCATCTACATTCTGCTCGCCTTTCTCGCAGCTTACTTCCTGCCGATCCAATGGCCTCGCTTTCAGGGATCTGTCTTCGAGGCCCTGGCCCTGGTCCGCTGGTATGCCAGGGAGCACGTCCTTCTTTGTCTGGTTCCCGCCTTCTTCATCGCGGGAGCCGTCAGCGTGTTCGTGTCTCAGGCCTCGGTCCTCAAATACTTCGGAGCAAGTGCGAACAAGGTGTTGGCCTATGGTGTGGCCTCGGTGTCCGGCTCCATCCTGGCTGTCTGCTCCTGTACAGTGCTTCCGCTTTTCTCGGGCATCTACACGCGCGGGGCGGGCCTCGGACCCGCGATCACCTTCCTCTACTCGGGCCCTGCCATCAATGTACTGGCCATCATCCTTACGGCCCGCGTCCTGGGTCCGGAAATGGGAATTGCCCGTGCCGTGGGTGCCGTCCTGTTCAGCGTGATCATCGGGCTGCTCATGCATTTCTTCTTCCTCAAGGAAGAGCTGTCCCGCGCGAATCGAGGGGAGGTCGCCATGGGTGAGGACGAAGACGTGGCGCGTCCCCTCTGGAAGGACGGCCTGTACTTCTTCTCCATGGTCGCGGCCCTGGTCTTCCTGAACTGGGGAGCCCCCCAGACGGAAAGCGGAATCTGGGCCGACATCTATCGCGCGAAGTGGGTCGTCTCCGCCTTCTTTCTCATGGCCGTGGCCTGCATGCTGATCCGCTGGTTCAAGAAGGAAGAGCTCTCCGAGTGGGTGGAGGCCTCTTGGGGGTTTGCGAAACAGATCCTTCCGCTCCTCCTGGTCGGGGTGTTGGCAGCCGGCCTGCTCTTGGGCCGGCCCGGTCAGGAAGGTCTGATTCCCTCCGAGTGGGTGAGCAGGCTGGTCGGGGGGAACTCCTTGTGGGCGAACCTGTTTGCCTCCGTACTGGGGGCCTTTATGTATTTTGCGACCCTTACGGAAGTCCCGATCCTTGAGGGCTTGATGGGCGCGGGCATGGGAAAAGGGCCGGCCCTGGCTCTGCTCCTGGCGGGTCCTGCGCTTTCGCTGCCCAACATGCTGGTCATCAACCAGGTGATCGGTCCCCGGAAGACACTAGTTTTCTGCACCCTCGTAGTCGTCATGGCAACGCTCTCGGGTATCCTTTACGGGAGTGTCTTTTGAGAATCCTTTGCAGGAGGAATAGAGAGATGCAACCGAGTCAAGTAATAGGACGAAGGAAGGGCCCCGTTGTCGGCCTGTTCGTTTCCCTTTGTGTCATCCTCGCCTCGCCTCTCGTTTCAGGGACGGAGCCGGCGGAGAAGCCGGTGGGCGAAAGCCGGGAAGCCCCTGAATCGCAGGTATGGGTAACGTACTACTATACGAGCTACCGATGTGCCACCTGCAAAAAGTTGGAGACCTACTCACGACAGGCGATCGAAGAGGGTTTTCCCGCGGAGATCGAAGAAAAGAAGATCGTTTTCCGCACCCTCAATCTGGACGAATCGGAGAACAGCCGGTACGTGGAAGACTACAAGCTGGTCACCAAATCCCTGATCGTCTCCTTGAATCGAAACGGCAAGGAGATCAAGTGGAAGAATCTGCCCGACATCTGGAAACTTGTGGGGGATCAGGAGAAATTCAGGGAGTATGTCCAGAGAGAGACCCGGGACTTCTTAGAGGAACGCTAAATGTCTTTCATCCTCTCGGTGGCATCGGCCTTCTGGCTGGGTGTTCTGACCTCCATCAGCCCCTGTCCGCTGGCCTCGAACGTGGCAGCCATATCCTATCTCACCAAGGAGGTGGATCAGCCGCGCCGTGTGCTCCTTGCCGGCATTCTCTACAGCCTGGGAAGGGTGATCACCTACGTGGGGTTGGGGGTGCTGATCGCGGGATCGCTCATGAGCATTCCCAAGGTCGCCTTCTTCCTCCAGACCCGGATGAACCAGATACTGGGACCGGTCCTGGTTCTGGCCGGAGTGTTCCTCCTGGGCTGGATTCGGCCCGGATTCAGCGGGTTGAGCGCCTCGGAACGAACCGCCTCACGGCTCAAGGCCCTTGGATACGCCGGGGCCCTGCTGCTGGGCCTGCTCTTTGCCCTGTCCTTTTGCCCTGTTTCAGCCGGGCTCTTCTTTGGCAGCCTCATTCCCCTCGCGCTGCAGCAAGGCGCTCCTGTCGCGCTCCCCATTGCCTACGGCCTGGGGACGGGACTGCCCGTTCTGGGGTTCGCACTCGCCATCGCCCTCGGCATCAAGGGCCTGAGCCGGGCCTTCGAAAAGACCTCTCAACTCGCCTCCTTGCTGCGCAAGCTGACCGGTTGGGTCTTCGTCCTGGTGGGGCTGTACTACATTCTTTCCCACCTTCTCCTGCCCCTGCTGCGCACGGTCGCCTAGAGATGGCAAGGTTCTTTTCCGTCCTCCATCCTCCATCCTTCAGCGCCACCCGCCGCATCGCTTCATAGGCCCCAAATAGCTAAGATTCTTGGGAAAAAGTGTCGATGTACCCCCCAGAGCAGGGGGATGGATCGGAATCCCAGCGAAAGAGGCGGGAAGGTGAGAAAGACATTCAAGATCCTGTTTCAGGTATTTAGGTCCTCTTCCCTGTCTTCCGTGGGGTTGCAGGAGTTCGAGTTCGAAGAGGGACGGAAGAGGCTTCTCCTCGCCTACTTCTCCCTTGTCGGCCTGATCCTCATGTGCAGTCTCGCCTTCTCCGACTTCCTGGGCGGTAGCCTCCTGGAAGGAACGATCGAAATCCTGATCGCCGGCTGGTTGTTTTGCGCGGTGAGCCTGCTCAGGAGACTGAAGAATGTGGTGGTCCTTTTCCGGATCACCATGGCCCTCCTGATCTTTCTCGTATTTCAGGTCCTCATCAGCGATGCGGGTGCGCAGGGATCGAAGCTCCTCTGGTATTTCGGCCTGCCTCCCTGCATCTTCTTCCTCCTGGGGAAACGGGAAGGACTCATCTGGAATGGCGCCTTTCTGATCGCCACGATCTTTCTGATCGTCGACCCCGGCGACCTTCTTGGAATCTATCCCTACGATCCGGATACGATCGTGAGATTCACCGGTTCCTTCCTGATCGTCTCGTCCCTTGCGTACATCTTTGAAGGCCTGCGGCACAGGGGCCAACTGACCATGCAGGAAGAGAAGGAGAAACTGGCCAGGGCCAAGCAGGAGCTCGAGGAAGCGAACCGAAGACTGCAGGAGACCTCGGAGCGTGCTCACGAGCTGGCGAAAAAGGCGGAGGCGGCGAACGTGGCCAAGAGCGAGTTCCTGGCCAACATGAGCCACGAGATCCGCACGCCCATGAACGGTGTCCTGGGCATGACCGGCCTGCTCTTCGATACGGACCTGAGCCAGGAACAGCTCGAGTACGTGGAAACGGTGCATTCCTCCGGGGAATCCCTGATGACCCTGATCAACGATATCCTGGATTTCTCCAAGATCGAGGCCGGCCAGCTGGATCTGGAGGTTCTCGACTTCGATGTTCGCACGACCCTGGAGGACGTGGTCGATATGCTGGCCGTACCGGCCGAAGACAAGGGGCTGGAGCTCTCTTGCCTGGCCTATCCGGACGTCCCCTCTCTTGTGCGGGGGGATCCCGGCAGGCTCCGGCAGGCCCTGCTCAACCTGGCCGGGAATGCGATCAAGTTCACCGAAGAGGGAGAAGTCCACATCCGCGTGCGTGCGACACAAGAGACCGACACGCATGTGACGATGCGTTTCGATGTTACCGACACGGGGATCGGCGTCCCGACAGACCGCCTGGACAGGCTGTTTCAGTCCTTCTACCAGGTGGACGCCTCGATCACGCGAAAGTATGGGGGCACGGGGTTGGGGTTGGCGATCTCCAAGCAGTTGGCCGAGATGATGGGCGGCCGGATCGGGGTAGCGAGCGAGGCAGGCAAGGGCTCTACCTTCTGGTTCACCGCCGTTCTGGAGAAACAACCCGGCGCACGCGACCAGGAGGTCATCGTCCCGGAGGACGTTCGGGGTGTGCGCATCCTGGTGGTCGACGATCATCCGACCAACCGGCTGGTACTTCGGGAGTTGTTGCGTTCCTGGGACTGCCGTTTCGAGGAGGCCGCGGACGGCCAACAGGCCCTGGCGAGCCTCCACCGGGCCGTTACAGAGGGAGACCCGTTCAAGATTGCCCTGGTGGATATGCAAATGCCGGTCATGGATGGGAAGACCCTGGGCGGAAGGATCAAGGCGGATCCGGACTTGAGGGACACGCTCCTGGTCATGCTCACCTCGGTGGGGCAGCGTGGGGACGCCCACAAGTTTCAGCAAGCCGGATTTTCCGCCTACATGACGAAGCCGGTCAAGGTGTCCCAGCTGTATGACTGCCTTGCGACCGTCCTGGGGGTCGCCTCTGTCGGATCCGAGCAACCCGGGAGGCCGATCATCACCCGGCACACCCTTATGGAGGACAAGAAGCGGAGGGTCCGAATTCTGGTGGCCGAGGACACCGCGGTCAACCAGAAGGTGGCGGTCCGTATCCTGGAGAAACTGGGCTATCACGCCGATGCCGTAGCCAACGGCCAGGAAGCTATAACGGCCCTGGAAAAAATCGGGTACGATCTTGTCCTGATGGACGTGCAGATGCCGGAGATGAACGGGTTCGAGGCGACCCGGATCATTCGGGGCCCGGGGTCCGGGGTCCTCCGGCACGACATCCCGATCGTGGCCATGACGGCTCATGCACTGAAGGGAGATCGGGAACGATGCCTCGACGCGGGCATGGACGACTACGCGAGCAAGCCGGTGACCGCCCTGGCCCTGAGCGAGATCCTGGACAGGCATCTGGGGAGCGCTGCGTCATCGGGCGGGGTCGTTTCGGAGCAGAATCCGTCACAGGCGAGGCCTGTCGAGATCGAGCAGATCCAGGAGGTCGCCGACGGAGATATCGAATTCGAGCGTGACTTGATCCAGACGTTCCTCTCGGACAGTGAGGAACAGATCCGCGGCCTCGAAGTCGCCCTTGGAGAGCAGGATGCGGAGGAAGTCCGGGGTCGGGCACACACGATCAAGGGCTCCAGCGCGAGTGCCGGGGCGAAGGTTATGCAGGAACTTGCCTATCAGATGGAAAAGATCGGGGCCGGCAAGGAACTCGCACAGGCGCCGGATGTCTACTCCGAGCTGAAGGACGCCTTTGAACAGGCTCGCGAGTTCCTCCAAGCCCACCTGAGATCTCTGGAATCCCCTGCAGAGGAACGCCTTCAGAACGGTGGCGGGGACCCTTTGTCAAGGGCCTGACTCCATCAGCTTGTCCAGCTTGTCCGTTACGTCGCTCACACGGATTCGATCGATGGCGGCCGGGTTGCGTACGCGTCTTCCCCACGATACCTGGTCGACCGTCTTGCCGAGCTCCGCTTCCAACGCTTCCGGGTATTTGTTCACGACCCATTGCCGGCTTAAGTAGGGGCCCGTGCGCATTGAGTTGGATGTAGCGTACAAGCCGATCACCGGTGTCCCGACCGTCGTAGCCATGTGGACCGGCCCGGAGTCGGGCGCGATGAGGACGTGGGCCTCATCCAGCAACGTCAGCAATTCCTTCAGGCCGGTCTGACCGATCAGGTTCGTCGGTGTGTGTCTGGTGATCCTGCAGATTTCGTTCCCGTACTCCGTTTCCATGGTTGTAGATCCCCCTGTCAGGATGACCCGCATGTCGTGTTTTTCAACGGCATGGTCGGCCACCGCCGCGTACCCTTCCACGCTCCAGTTGCGCCAGTTGCGATACCGAGAGGTCGAGCAGGGGCTGATGACAAGGGTCCTTGTGTCGGTCTGTATGTGTTTCGCGGTGAATTCTCTGGCCCTGTCCGGGATCGGAATGTCCCACCGAAGGTTTGGTTCCTTGATGCCCAGGGCCTCTGTGAAGCCGAACAGGCCGTCCATCACGTGTTGGTTCTTCTTCGCCTCGATTCGATCCGTCGTGAACAACCATTGGAAGTCCCGGGCGCGGGCACGATCGAAGCCCAGCCGGACGGGACAGGAAATCAACCGGCTCGCCGTGCTGGAGCGGAGGGAGGCCTGCATGTGAACCAGGAGGTCGAAGGCCCTGCCTTGCATCTCCCGGCGCAGATCACGGTAGGCTCGCCAGCCTCGAGACTTGTCCAGGATATTGAAGGTCACGCCCGGAATGTCCCCGACCAGAGTGGATTCGAGCTTTCCGATGACCCAGGTGATGTTCGTGGTCGGCCAATGGTCCTGGATGGCCCGCACAACCGGCACGGAGTGACAGACGTCCCCCACCGCCGACAGTCGGAGGATGCAAATGCTTTTCGGTTCGGATGTGAAGGACAGAACCTGTTTCACCTTTGACCTATCAATGAATCGCCTGTGACTCGACACGAAGTAACAGGTAGATGCCCAGGGCGGCAAAGAGTATGTTGGCGGCCCAAGCCGCTACCAGAGGATGCAGCAGGCCTGTCTGACCGATCGATACGGTGACGGCAAAAAGGACCCAGAAGGTGAACCCGAGAACCAGACTCATGCCCACCGCCGCGGCAAGCCCCCCAATGCGAGGCAGGCGCAAGGCGAAGGGGATTCCCAATAAGGCCGTGATGATGTTGAGGACAGGGAACGAAATCTTCACCTGGAGATCGACACGATACGGGGTTGAATCATACCCTTCCGACTCGATCTTCCGGATGTAGCGCGTGAGCTTCCTTAAGGGCATCTCATCGGTCTCCGTGCGAAGGACCTCGAAGTCTTCCGGGGTTTCCTTGAGATCGATGCTCTTCCGGTCTGCGCGCGTTATCTCGATCAGTTCGCCCGATCGAAACGTTCTCTCCACCACATCATAGAAGAACCATTGACCCTCCTCCCAGGTCGCCCTGGCCGCATCGATCCGTTTCGAGAGCTGGAAGGGTCTTACGACCGTGAACCAGGTGACCCCCTGCATCTCCTTCTTGGCAGGCAGAAAGGAGGCGATCTTGTAGAAGCCCTCTTCCCCCTTGTACCAGACCCGATCGCGGACCATCATGCTGAAAGGGACATGCCCTTCGATGACGACCCTACGAATGTACTCGGCGTGCTGGAAGGCGGGGGACACGACGAATTCGTTCAGCAGAAAGGCGCCGAGACTCACCAACAGGGACATGCCCAGAAAGGGGGCTGCGATGCGCGATACCGGGATGCCGCTCGTCCGCAGGGCCAGGATCTCGTTGTGCCTCGTCATCAGGCCGAGTGTGAGGAGGATGGCCAGCATCATCGTGGCCGGGACGATCTGGTAGACAATCAGGGGAATCTTGTACAAGAGAAAGAGCACGATCCACTTGATATCGGGACTGTACCGAAGGAGGAAATTGAGTCGGTCGAACAGATCGATGACCAGATAGAGAGCCACTCCGCCGGACAGACAGAGCAAGAAGAGCCGGAGGAATTCTCTCACCAGGTATCGCGTCAGGAGTGACAAAAAAATGCTCCTTCTCTGTTCTTCTTCGAGTCAGAACCCGTCGCGGAACCGTCGCTGAACGGCTTCCTGAAGGTTCCGGACGAGCTGCGCATACGCGTCGAGCACTTTCAACGGCTTTTCCTCGGCCTTTCTCCAGGTGAGATACACGCCCATCGTTCCCAGGACCAGATTGGGGAGCCATGCGCCAAGGGAAGCCGGGATGTACCCCGAAAAGGTCAGTCCTGAGCCCACCTGCATGAGGACGAAAAAGAGAAGCATCACCACGATGCTCAACGAGAATCCGGTGTATCGACCCGCCTGCTGGGAAAGCAAGGCGAGAGGCACCCCCAGCGTGCAGAAAACGATTGCCGCGAAAGGGAAGGCGAGCCGCTGGTGGTAGTTCAGCCCAAGTTTTAGAGCCTCTTTTTTATCATGAGTGCCCTCCAGGATCTCCTTCCGGAGTTCGGGCAGGGTAAGCTCCTCCATCTGTCGCTTTCGCCCCTTGCCAGCCCCCCGGGGTATCAGCATTTGTCCTATGTTGATCTTCACCCGATACCGTTCGAAACGAGCGACCTGATAGATCCCCCGGGTATCCCCCAAGCGATGAATGGCGCCGTTCTTCAGGAGGAGGGCAATCGTTCCTTTCTCTGCATTCCCGTGCACCTCCCCCTCCTCGGCGAAATAGTAAACCGGTTGTTCGGTGAGGGTCTGGTCCGAAATGAAGACCCCCTTGACCAAGCTCTGCTCCGGAACGACGTTCTCCACGTAGATGACGAAGTTTGGCAGCGCATCGAAGAAGACACGCTCCTTCAGCCCCACAAAGAGGTTCTGGGTAGCCATGGAAAAGAACATGGACTGGAACGTGCGTGTGGAGTGCGGTCCTACCCATCCGGTCAGGAAGAGGGAGACCGCCGATATGAAGACACCGAAGGCATACACAGGGGGCAGGCACCTGTAGAGACTCACCCCGCAGGCCTTGAGGGCATACATCTCGTTTTCCGACTGGATTCGGCTGAAGGTCAGAAGCACGCCCAGGAGCAAGGCCATGGGCAAAGTGAACACGAAGAAGCTCGGCAGGAGGCAGCCGAAAATCTTGAACACATCGGTGACCGACACCCCTTTGCGGACGATCCATTCGACGATCCGCATCACCTTCTCCATGAGAAGGACCATGGTGAAGGCCAGCAGGCCTACACCGAAGGAGGGGACGAGATCTCCCAGAAGAAACCGAAAAAGGAGAAGGGGCATAAGGGTCTTCAACCCTCCTTTTTCTCCAGCAATGCAAGCCTGTCCAACATCAATTCCAGCCGACGGTGAAAGATCATATCCTTGATCTGTTGATTCGTGTGACGGGTCTTCAGGTTGTAGACCTGATCGATCAGTCGGTACCCTTCGGGTATCTCCTCGTCGAGATCGATAATTCTCGCACAATACGTGTGATCGATCTCCTCCAGGGGGTGCTGTTTCGTGTAGCCGACCACATTCGCCCCCGGCAGGAGGAAGCGGTAGAGTTCGTGTTTGATCAAGTACGGCCTGGAGGGGAAATAGACGGTCTTCCCCTGTAACTCCCTGCGCGCCTCCTCACTGTACTGGCGGGAGAAGGGGTCGAGGAAAAGGCTGGCGGTCAGCAGGGCGCCGAGGGCGATCAGCGGGAGCAGGAACCTTCCGACCTCGATGCGGGCCAGGGAGAAGAGGGACAGCGCAAAAAGGAGGAGGGGGACAAGATAATTCTTCCAGGAGAACAGCCGCGCACCAAAGGCATGCTCCACTTCCCACTGGACCCAGAAGGTAACGAGAAACATAAAGGCCGCAACGACGAGCGTGATCCGGAACCAGACGGCGGGCAGGGCTTGCCATCGGAGGGCAAGCAAGACGGAGAGGGCCGCGCACGTGGGCAGGATGTAGTTCTCCTGGCGCTGGGTCGGGATGGAGTAGATGATCAGGAAGCCGAGGACATAGAGCCAGAGCTGTTTTTCGTGGGGGGCGAGTTGTTTTCGCCGCCTGACGGTGTCGATCACGAGGCCCAGCAGGACGACCGCGTACAGGCCGGCGTTGGCGAAGTCCCCCAGCCAGAGCCGCCACAGCGCATACGAACCGCTGTACAGCCCGGTCCAGAAGTTGGTGAGGTTGAACTTGCCCACATTCTCTTTCATCAAGAACTGAGAAAGGACCTTCTCCGGATACGGATCGAACACCAGCCAGAGTGAAAAGACCCCCAGGCCGAGGAGGACCGCGCCCGTGAAGAACACCCCGTATCGCTTCAGGAACGCAAGGGGCTTGAAATCGGCCCGGTACAGGAGGACGAGCCCCAGGGCGAAAGCGCCGACAAAGATCAGAAAGAAGGATTTGTACAACGCGGCCATTCCGAAGCAGAAGCCGCAGAGGAGAGTGTTGCGCACCGTCGTGGAATCCGCCTGGAACATGATGACCAGGGGAAGGAACAGGAAGAGCGTTTCCGGTGCGTTCGTCAGGAAGGGGCGTCCGTGCTGGATGGTCGAAAGAAACCCCAGGTAGATCAATCCCGCCACGAGGCCGGTCCGCGCATCGCCCGAGAGCTTTCTCGTGAACAGGCCGATGAGGAGGGCGATGGCGAAGGAATACAACACGATCGGCCCGCGCAGGGTCCATGGGTTCCAGTACTTCCCCCACCCGGACGTGAGGATCCCCTGCCAGAAGAGCATCGGCGGTTTCGTGTTGTTGATCCCCCGGTCCCAGACGAGGGGCAGCATTCGTCCGCTTTCCGCTGTCACGCGGGCGATCTGGAGATAGGGGGGTTCATCTCCGATCTTTGGGATGTGGATCGAATCCAGGCCGTAGAGATACGCCGTGAGTGCCACGAGCGGGCCGATGATAAAAAGGGCGACATTGAATTTACGCATCGGAGCCTATCGGGATCGGGGGATGTAAGATTCGATGAAGCGAGCCTTGTCCGTGTCCTTTTGAAAGCTGTCAAAGCCTGCCAACAGCATGGCCTCCAAGCGTGCGCACCTTTTGGACCATCCCTGGAACTCCATCCGGTAGATGGCGGCATGCAGGCCGGTTCTGCCCACCCCGTGCTCGCAGTGGATCAGAACCGGAAGGTTCGCCTCATCGGACATGATCTCGAGGAAGGCATCCACGACCTCGGGGGGCGGCACCTGGTCCGTGGCCAGATGGGCGTACCTGACCCCGGCTTCGCCCAGTGCCTCGGCTTCAGCGTCCACCTCGGGCGAGTCGTTACGGAAGTCCACTACGGTCCGGATCCCCAGGCGCTTGCACTCCCCTACAAGCTTCCGCGGATCGTATTCCGCGGAGCGGTAGAGACGGCCCGGGTCCACCACGGCATAGCGGCCCATGGCGACCCAGTACCCCAGGTATCCCCCGATGCCGACCAGGAGGAGGACGATCGTGATGAGTACCACCGAGCGCGGACGCAACCCGGGTCCGGTCAGGGAATCGTTCGGCCGCGCCCCGGAATCACTCTTCGGCTCGTGGTGGTTCTCGCTTTGGGTCATCCGATCTCTCCAGCTTCCGACTCATTGAGCCATCTGCACGGCCACTTCCTCGGGGACGGCCCGGAAGCGCTCGCGCAGTTGTTTTTGGAGCGCAGGGTATCGGAGTGAGATGTGATAGTAGCGATTCATCTCACGGAGGGCCTTCTCCAGGGGCCAGCCTTGCTCCTCGACCCGGTAAAGGACCGTTACGATGCCGCTTCGATCTCCCCCGCCGTGGCAGTGAACGAGGATGGGCAGATTGCTCTTGTCTGTCAGGATCGGCCGGATGGTTTCCCACTGCCCCTCTCCAAGGCCCTTCGCCGCGCTGAACGGAACATGATATATTTTGATTCCGTAGCGTTCTGCGAGTTCCTTCTCGTAGGGAGGAACGCCGCCTCTCATAACAAGGATGCTCTTGAACCCATATTCTTGAATCCACTTGTCCAACTGGGCCTCGCTGGGCTGACCGGACCGGTACATCTTGCCCGGAACGACGGTGCCGAAGTTCTTCTGCATGCCAAAATCCCACCCGATGCCGGCAGCCAGCAAACCAATCAGCACCACCCATATCCCGAGCAGCCATCGGCTTGTTGTCTTCGTGTTCCCACCGCTTGACACAGGATCAGCCTTTCTGGCCGTAGCGCTTCATGGCCGTGTCGACGGATATAGTCATGAATCGAAACCCTCCGCAGCACGAATGCGTTTCGTTAGATCCCCCAGTCGGGTCCGAGCAGATAGCCTCCATTGATGATCACGCAGGCGCCGTTCACGTAGGAGGCCTTTGCGAGACTCTGCCTAGTCTGCTGGGCACGGGGGCCGGTGTCAAGTGATGTCGGGCGTGATGGGATGTTGGGTGTGATGAGAGGGCTCAGAAAGAGATCGGTGGAATCAGCTGTTCGAGGCGACCTTGAGGGGCTGATCCACCTCCCTGCCCGCGATCGAGTTGCGCCCTCCGCTCTTGGCGTCGTAGAGGGCCTGATCTGCGGCCCGGAGGAGGATCTCCGGGTCCTGCTCTCTTGCGGGAACCGTGGCAGCCACCCCAACGCTCACCGTTACGTAGCGGTTCGTGGGCGAAGCGGGATGGTCGATCTTCAGCGCTTCGACCGATTCACGGATCCTCTCGGCCACGAGATAAGCGCCGTCGAGATCCGTCTCGGTCAGGATGATCGCGAATTCCTCTCCACCGTACCGCGTCACGAAGTCCCCGGGACGGAAGATCCCCTCCTGGAGGCCGCGTGCGACCTTCACCAGGCAAAGATCACCCTGGGGGTGTCCGAGGGTGTCGTTGTAGCGTTTGAAGTGGTCGATGTCCACGATGAGAAGGGCCAGTGGGCGATTCGCCCGGGCCTGGCGGAGCCACTCAAGGGCGTAGAGTTCGTCGAAGTGCCGACGGTTCGAGACCTGCGTGAGCGTGTCGGTCTTTGCCAGTTCCTGTAGTTCTTCCTCGACCTTCTGCTGTTCTGTCACGCGTCGTGGACGATACACACGGCCTGATGGCCGTGACACGAGACCAGCCGCATCTCCGCGAACGCCTCCGCGTCCGTCGAGACGACAGGGGAGCGGTAGACCTCGAGGGATCCGACCTCCAGGCCCTTGTCGAGAAAGGCCGTCACCGTCTCCCCGATTTCTCTGGGCAGCGCATCGGCGATGTTGCGGCCCACCATGTCCGGGGAAATCCGGATCTTCTCCCCGTGCGCCCCTGAGGTCAGGTCGAGAATCGTGCCTTCACGGCTGACGCGAAAGATGAAATCCGGTATGGAGTTCAGGGTCTCTCTCATCGTCTTCCGGTCTCTCTGCAAGACCTGGATGGCCTGTCGAACCCGCAGTTGGTTTTCGATTCTGCTCAGAGAGATCGACGTGCTCAAAGGCCGAAGGATGTAATCGTTGGCCCCGATCTCGAGCATTCTTACGATGAGGTTTCTGTCGGCACGATCCGTGACCACGACGATGGGGAGATCCTCGAAGCTGTGCCTCACCCGCAGCTTGGCCACGAGCTCGAGATCGGCCGTCTTCGGCTCGCCGATGTTGAAGAGAACCAGGCCACAGGCCTCTTCCTCGATCACTTCGAGGGCTTCCTGCGTACCCGGGACTGCCTTGATCAGGTGCCCCTTCCGCTTCAGGGCCTCGGTGATGACCGAGTCGCCGTGTTCTTGCTTTCCAATGACGAGGATACAAATTCCACAATCGTTCATGTGTTTCTCTCCCAATTCGGGTCGCGAGGGGTAGGCCCTCAGGCGCGGGGCCGCTCCTTCTCGATACTGTATCCATCGGACGATAACAGGGCGCTTCATTAGGTCCGAAAACAACGATCTGAAGTCGAGAACGTTTCCCTGGGAGCCTTGTTTGTGACGTTGCTGCGCGGGGGGGCTACCGGGGAGGGGCGGCGTCTTCCCGGACGGAGGGACGGGTGCCCAGAAAGGGCAGGAGGGCCGTGTTGAACCGGGCGAAGCGAGGCGGGTTCCAGTCGGCCCGGTCGCTCATGAGGAAGCCCAGCGTGGCCTCCCGATGCAGGGCGCCGTGGGTCCATCGCAGGGGCCCGCTGGCGATTTTCGACCCATAGTCGGTCATGCGGGCCCCGTACATGTACTCCGGGGACAGGGAGCAGGCAACGGAGGCCGGGTTCTCTACGAGCGCAAAGGCCTGTTCGAGGCGGAAGAAGGCATCCGGGTACTCGCAGTCGGCCGAAGCCTCGAACCACGCCTCGTCCGGCAGGCAGTCGATGGTCTTTCCCGTCCGCTGCGAAAACGCATCGATCAAGGGCAGGTAGTGCAACGGGTCGCCGTGGAGCGGTTCATAGGACCAGCACTTCCCTTCCGGGGTGTTGTGACGACGGAACATTGCCTTGCCGTCCGTGCCCTCGATGACCCAACCGCTCGGTGTTTCAAAGACGCAGAGATCGACGCCGGGCACATTTGCAAGGACTTCCGCAACCTGGGGCTTTATTTCGTCCCGGGTGTATGCCTCGAGGTTCGATACCAGGCCATAAGGCATCAGGACCACGTCGTCGGGACGCTTGAGCTTCTTCTTGTACCGGTACCCGGCCTTCTTCAAGGCCTTGAGCACCGGTTTTCGGACGTTTATCAGAGGCTCTCCCCCTTCGACGCCGTGATCCGAGAGAATCACCACGTCAAAGGGCCGGTCCGGGTGCTCCTGCCGGACTTCCCGGAGCATGGTTTCCAGGGCCTCGAAGATGGGTCTCACGGCCTCCGGCCCGAGGAAATGCATCACCAGGTCTGTTTCCCCCACGTAGATCGTGTAGAGGTCTTTATCGCACGCAATGAAGCCGTCGATCCCCCTCCGTAGTTGCTCGATGCTCCCTTTTACAGGGTTCAGCGCGTTCAGGCCACCCACCGCAATGCCTGTCCGTGTAACATCAAAGAAACCCCTCCAGGGGAATTCGATTCGGTAGTAGCTGATCACGCCGCCGCCGCGCACCTTATTTCTGACCCAATCGTAGTGGAGGTTCTCATACCCCGGCGAGACCCCCACGCCGAAGGGCGCGATGAGGGCCGGGATGGCTACGTTCGTGCCCGAGGGAAACGTGCTGACCATGGGGACCGGACCCTTCAGGTCCTGGAACAGCGCCGTCTCTTCCAGCGACGGGTTGGTGATCCGTTCCGCAGCCGCATACGGGATCGCATCCAGCAGGACAATAAGGGTCCGCCTGGCCGCTTCGGAAGAGGCCGTAGACGGTCCGGCCAGGCCGATCGCGATGAGTACCGCAAGAATTCCGGGAAGAAACCGTAGAAAAAACCGTGTGGATCGAGTCATGAGAGGCTCTGACTACCTGATTTCCACGATCGGTTGCTTTGCCGGGTACTTCTCGAAGGTCCGCATGTGCTCGGCCCGTACCTTCATCATGATCGGTGCGAGCCACGTCTTCCGGATAATCATCGGCCTCCGCTCCCGGGGGTCGACGTACAGGTTGAAGGCGAAGGCCTTGTCGGCCGTTTCCACCGTTCCCTGGTTCATGCCCCCCATGGCGCTATAGCTGCCGTTGCCGATGTTTACGATGTGGGAGTAGATCTTGTATTCGCGCCACCGTATGGCGTGGAACCTGCCGTCAGACCAGTAATACACCACGTTACGATTCGAAAGGCCCTTGTCGGCCAGGAAGAACGAGGTCTGGTCGATGCCGTCGACGTAGCGATCCTTCGGGACCAGGTCCGCACGCCCTGCCAGGCCGAGGGAAGTGTTGAAGAAGTCGGCCAGGTCCACGAGCCCGTCCGAGACGCGGCCCGCCTTGATCGTCCCGGGCATCCAGACGATTCCGGAAACGCGGACGCCCCCTTCCCAACTCGTGCCCTTTGAGCCTCGCCACGGGGCGTAGCCTGCGTCCGGCCAGGTGTCCTCTTCCACACCGTTGTCCGAGGTGAACAGAACAAGGGTGTTTTCCGCCAGGCCCGTGTCCCGGAGTGTCTGCAGAATCTCTCCCGTGATGTCGTCCACCTCGACCATTCCGTCCTTGTACGGGTACTTGGACGGGGATTTCCCTGCATACCCCTCTGCCGGGTAGTTGTCGAAATGCACCTTGCTGAAGCAGTGCCAGAGGAAGAAGGGCTTGTCGCTCTCCGCCTGACGCTTGAGGAACTCCACCGAGTATTTCTTGAAGTCCTGGTCACAGTTGGCCAGCCCCGGGATGTCGAGGAGCTTCACGTTTTCCAGTTCCTCCCCCTTCTTGCCCTTAACGAGATGCTTGGAGAAGGGGAACTTCTCGATCGCTGCCCGGAAGAACGGATTGTTGGCGATCTCCGGGTTGAAATAGGGGTCCCGCCACTCCGTGTAGATGTTGGCGACCCCGAGGAACCCGAAGAACTCGTCGAAGCCATTGTTTTGAGGCTGGTTTTCCCTGGTCTCCCCGAGATGCCATTTCCCCACCGCAGCCGTCGTGTAGCCTGCCTTCTTGAGGAGGGTGGCGACCGTGACCTCGTCCCCGATTCCGCCAGGCTCCCCGTACATGGGCGGCCGGTAGATCCCGTGGCGGATGTTCAGGCGGCCGCTCAGCATGGTCGCCCGCGTGGGGGTGCAGGTGTGCTGGGAATACGTGGAGGTCAGCCGCAGCCCCTCGGCTGCCATCCTGTCGATCTTCGGCGTGGGCGCACCGACAGCCTCGCCCCCGCCGAAGCAACCCGGGTCGCCCCACCCCATGTCAT
This sequence comes from Syntrophobacteria bacterium, assembly GCA_030145435.1. Taxonomy (GTDB): domain Bacteria; phylum Desulfobacterota; class DSWW01; order DSWW01; family DSWW01; genus S015-6. Next base: position 21,791 of record JAQYVQ010000173.1, read on the forward strand.
CCACGAGCAGGACGATGATGTTCGGTTTCTTCCCGAACTTCTTCTCCAGGGCCTCGAGCTTGTTCGCGGCCTCCTTCGCCTGGTCCGGATGGGTGATGTAGGGCTGCAGGCTGTCCCGCTCCTTCGTGATCGGGGGGAAGGGGTTGTCCGGATGGAGCATCATTGCAGCCATCTGTGGGGATTCCGTGCACGGCGCCGTGGCCGGCTGTAGGGCCCAGCTCAGCAGAATGGCGCTTATGAGAAAAAAAACTCCGGCAATGCATTTCTTCATGGCTCGATCCTTCCTTTGGATACGGTTTCCGAATCAGTTAACCGCCTTCGGCAGGAGACAATCTAGGAAAGTGCGGGGCGGTTTGTCAATCAGCCGGCAAAAGGCGTGGCAGGAGCTTCCCGACACAGACGGCGGCTCAGCAGGTTCACGGCAACGCCGATGGCATCTCCGGACAAGTGCTGGGGTGTACTACGATCGACCAGGATGGTCAGATTTGCGGGAAACTCCGTGTCGCCCAGCCAGAGGATATAGTCGACCGGAAACTTCGGAAAAATGTGAAAGCGGGCCGCTACGTCGCCCCCCCTGATGTGATCGCCTCCGAGGCGTTTCGAGGCATTCAAGAAGCCCTCACCGTCGTGCCCGAAGGCCTTCTCGATTCCGTGAATCTCCATGTCAAGGCCGTTTCGAAAGAGATCGAACCCTTTGAACAGGTCCCGGGGAAGGACCATGTCATAGCTTACGGGCTGATTCTGTGCGCTCACCAGGTAGACGAGGACCAGGAAGGGAAGCTGCCGGTCCCACTCGCCCCACGTCTCCGCGTTCTCCTGATGTGATTTGATGACCCTCTCGTCTACCGTGTCGATGCGCCAGCTCTCACTCAAGCTGGCGATTTGAATCGAGCCGTCCCCGGTAAGGGTCCCGCCACTGAAGGCGCACACCGTTTGGTTTTCCAGGTTTCTCAGCTTTTCCCAGAAGACTTGGGCGGTCTTCGGCCAGACGGCGCCGTCTATATTCTGGAATTCACCGGCGATCGGGTCTTCGGCGTCCCCGGGCCTGAAGAACCCGCAAGGGTAGCAGAGATTGATTTTCGTATCCGTGGTCATCGTATGCGATCCTTCGCCCCGGCCTTCTCGAGCAGCACGACAATGTCCGAGTATCGCCGGTTCTTCGCCAGGCTCAGAGCCGTCTGACCCTTGGCGGTTTGAACGTTCACGTCCGCGCCTCCGGTGATGAGTTCTTCGACAACCCCTGCATGCCCCTCAAAGGATGCGAACATCAGGGCCGTGGTACCCTCTTCGTTCTGGGCGTTCACATCAGCGCCTGCGGTGATGAGCTCCCGGACGACCCTCGCGTGCCCTTTCAGAGTCGCGGCGATCAGGGCGGTGTTGTCTTCTCTGTTCTTCGCGTTCAGGTAGACACCGTTTGCTATGAGTTTCCTGACGATTTCGATATGTCCATTCTGGGATGCGAGCATCAGGACGGTGTCGGCATTGTTCATTCTCGCGTCCACGTCAGCGCCTTCAGCGATCAGCAGACCCGCTATCCTGGCATGTCCGTTCTGGGCCGCGGCGATCAGGGCCGTACCGCCGTCACTTGTTCTCGCATTCACGTCGGCGCCCTTGGCGATCAGCACCTGAACGATCTCGGTGTGTCCTTTAATGGATGCGGCCATCAGAGCCGTCCATCCATGTGCTATCGTGGCGTTGATATCAGCGCCACGGTCGATGATTTCTTTGACGTTTTCGAGATCGCCCTCCCTGGCCGTATAGATGAGGGCCCGGTCCAGCTCCCCGGGCTTCGGGCCGGCACTCTCTGCGGGATGAGAGATCAAGCACATGCCGATTGCGAGGAACAGGGCGGCAAGAATGAGTTTCCGGGCATCCCGCAGCTCGTTCATATCTTTCTCCTTCTAGAATACCCGCTTCCGGGCTGGGGGATTGCCGCGGGCGATTTGCGCCCTCGCAATGTTCGCGATTGGTGCAAGGGACCCACGTTGATTGGATGCCAAGGGATTCCCGTTTTCACAGCCTTTTTAAGGGAGCAGTTTATTGCTCTTCTTGTGCCGTTTGCCACCTCTGTGAATGCTGTAGGATCAGCAAGTTAACCGCAGCACATCAACAAGAAAAATCCATAAGATTATGGCGGTTTAGGCTGCGTCTCACAT
>JAQYVQ010000176.1 GCA_030145435.1 Syntrophobacteria bacterium
GATGGTCATGCCCGGAGACAATATCAACATGAAGGGCGAGTTGATCACCCCGGTGGCCCTGGAGAAAGAGCTGCGGTTCGCCATCCGTGAGGGCGGCAGGACCGTGGGCGCCGGCGTCGTCATCGAAGTCATCGAAGACTAGGACAGAAAGAGGGGATCTCATTGGCTGCTCAAAAGATCCGCATCCGATTGAAGGCATACGAATACAAGATTCTTGACAATTCGACGACGGAGATCATCGAAACGGTGCAACGAACCGGCGCACAGATCTCGGGACCCGTTCCCTTGCCGACAACAATCGAGAAGTTTTGCGTGCTGCGGTCTCCTCACATCGACAAGAAATCAAGGGAGCAGTTTGAGATCCGAACACACAAACGCCTCCTGGATATCCTGGAGCCGACCCAGCAGACAGTCGATGCGCTGATGAAGCTGGAGTTGCCGCCGGGAGTCGACGTGGAGATCAAGCTGTAGGAAGGGACTGGGAGAAGGTCATGCCCACAGTGGATGTACTGGACAAAGATGCTCAAAAGGTGGGCGAAATCGGCCTCCGGGACGATATCTTCTCCGTAGAGCTCAAGCCGCACCTGTTCCATTTCGTCCTCCGCTACCAGCTCGCGGCGAAGCGAATGGGCACCGCCAGCACGAAGACCCGAAGCGAAGTCAAGGCGACGGGAAGGAAGCTCTGGCGGCAGAAAGGCACCGGACGAGCGCGGACAGGAACCAGCGGTTCTCCCCTGTGGAGGGGCGGGGGTGTCGTGTTCGGCCCGAAACCTCGGGATTACGGACTTCGTGTACCCAAGAAAATGAGGAAGGCGGCCGTCCGCTGCGCCCTGAGCCTCAAGCTGACCGAATCCAAGCTGCTGGTCGTTGAACGTTTCGACCTGCCCGAGATCCGAACGAAGAGCTTTGTCGGCCACAAAGAGAAGCTCAAACTGGAGAGCGCCCTGATCATCGTCAACGGCGAGAACGCGAACCTCCACAAATCGGCCCGGAATGTCCCAGGGATCAAGGTAATGAAGACAGAAGGCCTGAATCTTTTCGACATCCTCCGTCACGATCATCTCGTCCTGACGAAGGAAGCGATCGAGTATATCGAGAGGGTTTACGGATCATGAAGAACCTCTATGCGGTCATCCGGCGTCCGATCATCACGGAAAAAGGCAATCTGCAGAAGGAACTGAACAACAAAGTCACCTTTGAAGTCCACCCGGATGCGACCAAACAAGAAATCAAGACGGCTGTGGAGAAATTTTTCAAAGTTCGGGTCCTGAACGTTCATTCCCTTAACCAGCGCGGCAAGGTCAAACGTGTCGGCCGGTTCCTCGGGAAGCGCAGAAACTGGAAAAAAGCTATCATCACCCTCGGACCGAACGATCAGATCGAATTTTTCGAAGGTGTCTAGTACATCTGACCGCCGTTATTTGCCGGGAGATTCCCCATGGCGTTGAAAACCTTTAAGCCGACTTCCGCTGGAAGAAGGCATCAGACGAACACCTTCTTCGAGGAGATCACGACCTCGAAGCCCGAGAAGTCCCTCGTCAAAGGCCTGACCAAGAAAGGCGGCCGTAACAGCGAGGGCCGAATCACCGCCCGCCACCGGGGAGGCGGCCACAAGCGACGGTATCGTTTCATCGATTTCAAACGGGACAAAATCGACATTCCGGCAAAGGTCGCGAGCATCGAATACGATCCGAACCGATCTGCCCGAATCGCCCTGCTCCACTACGCGGATGGGGAAAAGCGGTACATCCTGGCACCGAATCACCTGAAAGTGGGCGATCGGGTCGTCTCCGGCGAGACCGCCGACATTCAGGCGGGCAACACCCTGCCTCTGCGCTTCATCCCCCTCGGCACCCTGGTTCACAACATCGAGATGAGACCCGGCAAAGGGGCCCAAATGGTCCGTGCCGCCGGGACGGTGGCCCAGTTGCTCGCCAAGGAAGGCAATTACTCGCACATTCGCCTGCCCTCGGGTGAAGTCCGGCTCATCCACCTGAACTGCAAGGCCACGATTGGGCAGCTCGCCAACCTGGAACACGAGAACATCTCTTACGGAAAAGCAGGCAAGACACGCTGGTTGGGCAGGAGGCCCCACGTACGCGGGGTCGTGATGAATCCCGTGGACCACCCTCACGGGGGTGGCGAGGGAAGGACATCCGGAGGCAGGCATCCGGTGACCCCTTGGGGCGTCCCGACCAAGGGATACAAGACCCGGGGAAAGAAGCCCTCGGACCGTTACATCCTCCGCAGAAGGCACCAGAAGCTCTAGCAGGCTGTCCGAGCCATTTGCAGGGGACTTGAAGGAGAGAACAATATGCCAAGGTCGGTTTCAAAAGGCCCCTTTATTGACACTCATCTCCAGAAGAAGGTGGATGAGGCAAACGTCGGCAAGACGAAAAGGATCATCCAAACATGGTCGAGGCGGTCGACGATCGCCCCGGACTTCGTGGGACTGACCTTTGCGGTTCACAATGGAAAGAAATTTGTCCCCGTATTCGTCTCCGAGAACATGGTCGGGCACAAGCTGGGTGAGTTCTCCCCTACCCGGACCTTTTACGGGCACTCTGGGGACAGGAAATCAAAGGTAAGATAGACTGGGATCGAACATGGAAGCCGTAGCAAGAGCAAGATACATACGGATCGCCCCGAGGAAGGCACGGCTCGTTGCAGACCTGATTCGAGGGAAGTCCGCCGAAAAAGCTTCTCAACTCTTGACCTTTACGCAGAAGTCGGCCGCCCCGATCATCAAGAAGGTGCTGCTTTCAGCGATCGCCAACGCTGAGAACAAAGGCGATATAGACGTCGATACTCTCTACGTAAAGACCATTTTCGTGGACCAGGGGCCTACGCAGAAACGTTTTCGCCCCCGGGCCATGGGTAGGGCAACGCAGATCCAGAAGAAGACCAGTCACATTACCATCGTACTCGACGAGGCCTAGCCGGACTGGATCGTTCTGAATCGTATTTGAACAGGAGGTACTCCTTGGGACAGAAGGTACATCCAATTGGGATGCGTCTCGGCATCACCACAACGTGGGGATCCAAATGGTATGCGGATCGGGATTACGCTCAGTTTCTCCACGAGGATCTGTGGATCCGGGACTATATCAAGAAGAACCTGCAGCACGCGGGAATCGCCAAGGTCGATATCGAGCGCGCAGCACTGAAGGTGAAGGTCCACATCCACACCTCCCGTCCCGGGATCGTGATCGGCAAGAAAGGCGCCGAGGTCGACCGGTTCCGCAAGGAGTTGGAACAATACACGAAGAAGGAAATCTTCCTGAACATTCTCGAAGTACGCAAGCCTGAGTTGGATGCACAGCTCGTTGCAGAGAACGTGGCCACCCAGCTGGAACGGAGGGTCGCTTTCCGAAGGGCCATGCGGAAGGCGGTTTCCACTTCCCTGAAGTTCGGTGCCCTGGGGATCAAGGTCAGCTGTTCCGGAAGGCTGGGGGGCGCTGAAATGGCCCGCCGGGAATGGTATAGGGAGGGCCGTGTGCCCCTGCACACTCTCCGGGCCCAGATCGACTACGGGTTCACGCAGGCAAAGACGACCTATGGCATCATCGGGGTAAAGGTCTGGATCTTCAAGGGCGAGGTCCTCCCCGGCGACGAAAAAAAACGCAAAGAGCAACTGGGAGCATAGTCTGCTGTGTTAAGTCCCAAAAAAGTCAAGCACAGGAAGCAGCGCCGGGGCAGGCTCACGGGCGCGAGGCTCGGCGGATCCTTCGTCAGTTTCGGGCAGTACGCACTCCAAGCCCTGGAGCCATGTTGGATCACATCGCGGCAGATTGAAGCAGGCCGTATCGCCATCACTCGCCATGTCAAACGGGGTGGAAAGATCTGGATTCGAATCTTTCCGGACAAACCGCTCACCGCGAAACCGGCGGAAACCCGCATGGGCGGCGGCAAAGGAAGCCCGGAACTCTGGGTGGCCGTGGTCCGACCCGGACGAATCCTGTACGAAATCGACGGCGTCGAAGAAAAGGTCGCCCGGGAGGCCTTCCGCCTCGCGGGTCACAAACTCCCCGTGAAGACCCGATTCGTGTTGCGCGAGGAGCTATGATGAAGCCTGCGGAAGTCAGAGAGCTGTCACTCGAGGAACTCGAGCAAAAAGAACAGGACCTGCGGGAAGAACTGTTCAATTTGACCATCCAACACGCTACCGGCCAGTTGGAGAACACAGCGAGGATCGTTCATGTGAAGAAGGATATCGCACGACTGCGCACCACCCAGCGGCAGAGAACGATGAGCAAAGGGGATGAGCATGCCTGAGGGCACCAACAGAACACGACTCAAAGGTACCGTCACGAGCGTCAAAGTGGGCAATACGGTGGTTGTCACCGTTCAGAGAAGAGTCAAGCACCCCCTCTACAAAAAATACATCGTCCGGAACAAACGCTATTCCGTACACGACGAACAGAATCGTTGCAAGGATGGAGACATCGTTGAGATCGTGTCCACCCGCCCCTTGAGCAAGACGAAACGCTGGGCGGTCACGAAGGTTCTGAAGCCCGCGGACACCTCCCTTGCCCGGGATGCAGGACAAAAGGAAACCGTATCATGATCCAGACGCAAACGAAGCTCAAGGTCGCGGATAATTCCGGGGCGAAAACGCTCTTCTGCATAAAGGTGCTCGGGGGCACGAGGAGAAAGTACGCCTCCGTCGGCGATGTGATCGTTGTCTCCGTCCGGGAAGCCTTGCCTGCATCAAAGGTAAAGAAGGGAGAGGTTCACCGGGCCGTTGTCGTGCGCACCCGCAAGGAGTTCCGAAGAAACGACGGCTCCTACATCAAGTTCGACGTCAACTCCGCCGTCCTGATCAACCCGCAGCACGAGCCGATCGGGACCCGCATCTTCGGTCCCGTGGCCCGAGAGCTCCGGGCAAAGAATTTCATGAAGATCATCTCTCTGGCGCCTGAAGTCGTCTGAGGCAGATACGAGGCAAAAGGGCATGGAAAAGGCAAAGGTACACATAAAGAAGAACGACATGGTGATGGTCACCACGGGCAAGGAAAAGGGCAAGTCGGGGAAGGTCCTGCGTGTGCTCCCCGAGAAGAATAAGGCGGTTGTCGAAAGGATCAACTTCATCAAGCGCCACGCCAAACCGAGCCAGCAAATGCGGCAAGGGGGCATCATCGAAAAAGAAGCTCCCCTCACCCTGTCCAACCTGATGGTCCTTTGCCCGAAGTGCAACAAGCCGGTTCGAACGGGCAGGAAGAAACTGGAAGACAGAAAGAGAGTCCGGGTCTGCAAGAAATGCGGAGACGTCCTGGACAAGTAGAAACCTTGGAGGAACGGCAGTGGCCGCTGAAGAGAAAAAGGAAGCGGAAAGCACCCCGCGGATGAAAGTGAAGTATCTGAGCGAAGTGGTCCCGCTGTTGGTGAAGGATTTCGGGTACAAGAACCTTCTCCAGGCGCCTCGCATACAGAAAATCGTCGTGAACATGGGCCTGGGCGAGGCGATCCAGAATATCAAGGTCCTCGACCATGCGAGCGAGGAACTGAGTCTCATCACCGGACAGAAACCGATCGTCACCCGGGCAAAGAAGTCGATCTCCAATTTCAAGCTACGCGCCGGGATGCCGATCGGCTGTTCCGTCACCCTGAGAAGGCAACGGATGTACGAGTTCTTCGATCGGCTCATCAACATCGCCCTGCCCCGCGTCCGGGATTTCCGGGGCATCTCCGGCATGGCCTTCGACGGCCGGGGGAATTACACGCTCGGCATCCGCGAACAGATCATCTTCCCTGAGATCAACTATGACAAGATCGACAAGATTCGGGGAATGAACATCACAATCGTCACATCAGCGAAAACGGATGAAGAAGCCAGGGCGTTCCTGAAGTACATGGGAATGCCCTTTCGCAACTAATTTCATTTTGCGCACACGGGAGAAGATTCTTGGCACGGAAGGCGAAGCTGGCCGCGTACGCGAAGAAGCCAAAATTCAACGTTCGTATCAGAAACCGTTGCAGCCTTTGTGGCCGCCCGCGAGGGTACTACCGCAAATTCCATTTGTGCAGAATCTGCTTGCGGAACCTCGCCTTGCGAGGCGACCTACCAGGCGTAACGAAGTCCAGTTGGTAGTCATCTCCTGACCGGACTTACATCTTCTCCTGCCAGAAAGAGGAGGAAGGGCCATCCCATGAGTCTTACGGATCCAGTAGCGGATATGCTGACGCGTATCCGGAATGCGTGCCGGGCACAACACAAGACCGTCGATATCCCTTCATCGAAAATGAAGGAAGCCATTGCCGGTCTTCTACAGCGAGAAGGGTACATCCTGGATTACCAGGTCCTGCCCGACAACAAGCAGAACGTGTTGCGGGTGCGCCTGAAGTACCTCGAGGACAAGCAAAACGCGATTGAGGGCATCCGTCGTGTGAGCAAGCCGAGTATCCGGGTCTACGTGAACCGAAAGGAAGTCCGCCCCGTCCGGAAGTACATGGGCGTCGCCATCCTCTCGACCACCCACGGGATTCTTACGGACCGGGAGGCACGGGCAAAGGGCGTGGGTGGAGAGGTGTTGTGCGAGGTCTGGTAGCCGGCCCGCACGAAACGTTACACACCAGAATCGGCTGAGCTTCTTTATAAAGGACAGCGGTATGTCGCGGATAGGAAAACAGAAGATTCCGTACCCCGAGACGGTCAAAGTCTCCCAGGCGGGAGACCGGGTCGTCGTAAAGGGGCCGAACGGCGAACTCTCCGGGAAGATCCATCCCTTCCTGTCGATCCAGATCGACTCGGACGGCGTCCAGGTCGAGAAGGACCCGGAACAGCGAAAGGCGGATGCCCTTTCCGGGCTCACCCGCACCCTGATCGCCAACATGGTCAAGGGCGTGACGGAAGGGTACAAACGTGAACTCGAAATCGTGGGCGTAGGGTACCGCGCCGAACTCGCCGGGGACGCGCTGAACTTCCAGTTGGGATACTCCCAGAAAATCAACTTCCCCTTGCCCAAAGGCATCAGCGCGGAAGTTCCGAAACCGACGCAGATCGTCCTGAAAGGCATCGACAAGGCGCTGCTCGGACAGACCGCCGCAAAGATCCGGGACCTCCGGAAGCCTGAGCCCTACAAGGGCAAAGGGATCAAGTATGTCGAGGAGAAGATCCGGCGGAAGGTCGGCAAGACCGGCGCAAAATAAGATACTGATCGGGGACAAGGAGTCTCCTCCATGAAGAAGACAAATCCATCAGAGTTGGCACGCAAGCGGCGTAAGAAGCGATTCCAGAAGATGATTCGTGGAACGCCCGAGAGGCCGCGCCTGTGTGTTTTTCGAAGCAACAAGCACATCTACGCGCAGATCGTGGACGATCAGGCGCCAAGGACCATTGCCGCCGTTTCCACCTTGAGCAAGGAGCTTGCAAGCCTCGCCGACAAGCGGGCCACGAAAGAGGGGGCCCGGAAGGTGGGGGAGCTGATCGCCAAGAAGGCGCAAGAGAGAAACATCCTGAAGGTCGTATTCGACCGCAACGGGTTCCTCTACCACGGCCGAGTACAAGCCGTTGCGGATGCAGCCCGCGAAGCAGGTCTCGAATTTTAGAGCTAAGGCCCGTCATTCCCGCGAAGGCGGGAATCCCTTGGCACGAGGAGAAACAGTTTGGCTGATTACGGCTACGCTACGGAAGAGGAATTCGTCGACAAGATCATCCACATCAACCGTGTGTCCAAGGTCGTCAAGGGCGGCCGGCGCTTCAGCTTCAACGCACTGGTTGTCGTGGGCGATCGCAAGGGACAGGTAGGGGTCGGAATGGGGAAGGCAAACGAAGTCCCGGATGCAATTCGCAAGGCCATCGAACGAGCCCGCAAGAATCTCATCACCGTACCCATCCTGAATGACACCATTCCCTTCCGCGTGGTCGGGCGCTACGGTGCCGGCAGGGTATTGCTCAAACCGGCGGCACAGGGGACCGGGATCATCGCAGGTGGAGCGGTACGCGCGATCATGGACGCGGCGGGTCTGAAGAACGTGTCCACCAAATGCCTCGGCACACGAAATCCGCACAATGTAACGAAAGCCACCTTGGAAGGGTTGAGACAGCTCCGGTCTCCCGACTTCATCGCGAAGAAACGGAACAAGAGCCTGGAAGATCTCTTCCCCCGGTCGATGACCGACGAAGACGTTGTTTCCTCCTAATTTAGGGAAAGCCTCATGGAAGCGGAACGAAAATTAATCATCACGCTCAAACGGAGCGGTATCGGCAGACCGCAGCGCCAGCGGGCCACACTGCGCGGCATGGGCCTCACGAAGCTACACAAGACGGTTGTGTTGAAAGACACGCCGGAGATACGGGGCATGGTGGCCAAGGTGATTCATCTGGTTGACGTAAAGAGAGCCTAAAAGGGCGAGAAGGACGGAAAAAAGGAAGGCATCGGATGAACGAGTTAAGCCAACTCAAGCCTGCTCCGGGCAGCACAAAGAAGCCCAAACGGATCGGCAGAGGCACCGGATCCGGGCACGGCAAGACCAGCTGCAAGGGGCACAAAGGGCAGAAGGCACGAAGCGGCCCGAAAATCTCCCCCGCCTTCGAGGGCGGCCAGATGCCCATGAATCGCCGTCTGCCGAAGAGAGGGTTTACGAATGTCTTCAAGAAGCAAATTGCCACCCTGAACCTGGACGACCTCGATCGGATGGCACTGGAAGCGTCCGAGATCAACGTGCTGGTCTGGGTCGCGGAGGGGCGAATCAAGAAGGCAAAGGATGGGGTAAAAATCCTGGGACGGGGCGAGCTCTCCAGGCCCCTCACCGTTCGGGCTCACCTGTTCAGCCACACGGCAAAGGAGAAGATACTTTCTGCCGGGGGTAAGATCGAGGAGATAGCCTGAAGTGATTTCCGGTTTGCAAAATATTTCCAAGATCCCCGAGCTGCGGAATCGAATCCTCTTTACCTTTGGCATGCTCGCCGTGTACCGGATCGGCATTTTCGTCCCGACCCCGGGCATCGACACGCAGGCGCTCGGCGCCTTCTTCGAGGAACAGGCAAAGGGAGGGTCCCTCCTCGGCCTGATCGACATGTTCACCGGGGGCGCACTGAGCCAGTTCAGCGTTTTCGCGCTCGGCATCATGCCCTACATCAGTGCCTCCATTATCTTCTCGTTGTTGACGGTGGTGATCCCGCACCTCGAGCGCCTCTCCAAGGAAGGAGACGCGGGCCGAAAGAAGATCACACAGTACACACGTTACGCAACCGTGGGCCTGAGCATCATCCAGGGCATGGGCATCGCCTTTGGCCTCGAGAACATGAAGTCCCCCATCGGGGATCTCGTCGTCCCGACGCCCGGATGGGGTTTCCGCATTATGGCGGTCCTGACCCTCACGGCGGGAACGGCCTTTCTGATGTGGCTCGGAGAACGGATCAGTGAGAACGGCATCGGCAACGGCATCTCCATGATCATCTTCGCGGGCATTGTGGCCCGATTCCCGAGCGCTATTTTCAACACCGCCCAGCTCATGCGGACCGGTGAAATGAGCATCTTCAAGATGCTGATCATCGGTGTGATCATGATCGCCGTCGTGGGCGCCATTATCTTCATGGAAAGGGGGCACCGGAAGATCCCGGTGCAGTACGCGAAGCGGGTCGTGGGCCGGAAGGTCTACGGCGGCTCCAGCACCCACCTGCCCCTCCGCGTGAACACCGCCGGCGTAATTCCGCCGATTTTCGCCTCCTCCCTGCTGATGTTCCCGGCCACCATCGCCAGTTTTGTCGACCAACCCTGGGCGCAAGGCATCGCCAACCTCCTCTCCCCGGGGGCGATCTTCTACAACATCGTTTACATATTGCTCATCATCTTTTTCTGCTACTTCTACACGGCCGTACAGTTCAATCCCGTGGACGTGGCAGACAACATGAAGAAATACGGGGGGTACATCCCGGGAATCCGACCGGGAAAACGTACCGCCGACTACATCGACAAAGTCTTGACCCGGATCACGCTTGGGGGCGCACTGTACTTGTCCGCCGTTTGCGTTCTCCCCACGATCTTGATACGCCAGTTCAATGTTCCCTTCTACTTCGGAGGAACGGCCCTCTTGATCGTCGTGGGCGTCGCCCTGGACACGATGACCCAGGTGGAATCACACATGTTGACCCGTCACTACGAAGGGTTCCTGAAAAAAGGCAGACTGAAAGGACGACGGGGCTGATTTTCTTCCGGCCACGGAGGCAACGAACGAATACGCATTCGATCGACTCGCGAGCATGATTGTTCTAAAGTCACCAGAAGAGATCGCTATCATGCGGGACGCGAATCAGATCGTCGCTGAAGTTCACGAGGAGTTGAAGCAACGAGCCGTCCCGGGGACCACCACCCGCGAACTCGATGAACTCGCAGAACGGATCGCTATCAAGCGCAAGGCAAAATGCGCTTTCAAGGGGTATCGGGGGTACCCAAATTGCCTGTGCACGTCCTTGAACGAAGTCATCGTGCACGGCATCCCCTCGGACAGGGTTCTCAAAGAGGGAGACATTCTCAGTTTGGACTTCGGTGTGATCTACAACGGCTTTTATGGGGATGCCGCCGTAACCATCCCCATCGGACAGAGTTCGGAGACGGCTGAGAATTTGATGCGCACCACGGAGAAATGCCTGGATAAGGCGATCGGCTTGATGTACGAGGGCAATCGACTTGCAGACGTTTCCGCTGTGATTCAAGGGCACGCGGAGAAGAACGGGTATTCAGTCGTCCGGGATTTCGTGGGTCACGGGATCGGCCGTAGCCTGCACGAAGACCCGCAGGTACCGAACTACGGCAAGTCCGGAACCGGCATTCGACTCAAGAGAGGAATGGTCCTCGCCGTCGAACCAATGGTAAACCTGGGAGACTGGGGGATCAGGATTCTCAAGGACGGATGGACCGCCGTTACCAAGGACGGATCCCTGTCCGCACATTTTGAACATTCGGTCGCCATTACGGACAACGGGCCTTGCGTCCTGAGTAAACTCCAGTAGAATCGGCCCGGAGAGAGACGCACAGTGGGAACAGACCTCGGAATCGACTTCACGGTCGCACTCGGGGAATGAGCCATGGGGAAAGAAGAGCCGATCGAGGCACAGGGAACGGTTGTCGAGCCCCTGCCGAACGCAATGTTTCGAGTAGAATTGGAGAACGGTCATCGCATTCTCGTCCATATTTCAGGGAAAATGAGGATGCATTTTATCAAGATTCTGCCCGGAGACAAGGTCACCGTTGAATTGTCCCCGTACGATCTGAGCCGGGGCAGGATCACGTATCGCATGAAGTAGCGAAGAAGGACGAAGACGATGAAAGTCAGAGCCTCTGTGAAGAAAATTTGCCTGAAATGCAAGATCATTCGCCGCAAGGGATCCGTACGTGTCCTGTGCGAGAACCCGAAACACAAGCAACGCCAGGGCTAAGAGGCCGTCATTCCCGCGAAAGCGGGAATCCCTTGGCACCGTGTTGGCCATCAGGAACATAGGAGAACAGTTTTGGCACGTATAGCGGGTGTGGATTTACCGAAAGCGAAGCGGGTGGAAATCGCGTTGACCTACATCTTCGGCATCGGAAGGACGAGCGCGCAGAAAATCGCCGATGAGGCCGGTATCGACAGGAACAAGAAGACCGACGACCTCACCGAGCAGGAAATCACGACAATTCGAACCGTCCTCGACGCTAAGTACAAAATCGAGGGTGATCTTCGTCGAGAGGTCGCCATGAACATCAAGAGGCTGACGGATCTCAACTCGTATCGTGGGCTGCGCCACAAGAAGGGGCTGCCGGTCCGCGGTCAGAGAACACATACCAACTCCAGAACGCGTAAAGGCCCCCGCAGAGCGGTCATGGGGAAGAAGAAATCGAAATAGCACCAACGAAATGAGGTAGGATTGTGGGAAAGGCCAAAAAAGGGACCAAAAAAAAGAAGATCAAGAAGAACGTAACGCACGGGATCGCCCATATCCAGTCGACGTTCAACAATACGCTGATCACGATCACGGATATGAGTGGAAACACCATATGTTGGTCCAGTTCCGGGACGATGAAGTTCAAGGGCTCTCGTAAGGGCACGCCCTTTGCCGCGCAAGTGGCCGCACAGGACGCCGCAGAGAAGGCGATGGAGCAGGGCATGAAGACCATCCAAGTCCACGTCAACGGCCCGGGGTCGGGTCGTGAGTCTGCCTTGCGGGCCCTTCAGAGTACAGGATTTCAAGTCACCCTGATCAAGGACGTTACCCCCATACCTCATAACGGATGCCGGCCTCCGAAGCGACGACGGGTCTAGTCGAGGCTGCGCTGTGAACCAATAGGAGGGAGATCTTTTGGCGCGTTATACCGAAGCCGTCTGCCGGTACTGCAGACGGGACAACACCAAGCTGTTCTTGAAGGGTGAGCGCTGCTACACCGACAAGTGTGCCATCGATAGAAAGGGCTATCCGCCCGGGCAGCACGGGCAGCACCTTAGGAGGAAATTCTCTGACTACGGAACCCAACTACGGGAGAAGCAAAAGGTCAAGAGGATTTACGGTATTCTTGAAAAGCAGTTTCGAATCTACTTCCAGACGGCCTTTCGAAAGAAGGGCATTACGGGCGAAAACCTGCTCTTCCTTCTGGAATGCCGCCTTGACAACGTGGTCTATCGTTTGGGTCTGGCAAGCTCGCGGGCGGAAGCCCGGCAACTCGTCCAACATCGCCATTTCCAGGTAAACGGAAAGACCGTGAACATTCCGTCTTGCCAGGTGCGACCTGGTGATCGTGTCGAAGTACGAGATAAGAGCCGAAAGATCACACGTATCGCAGAGGCCCTGGAAGCTGTCGACAGGAGAAGCGTTCCGAGTTGGCTCGAGTTGGACAAGGACCATTTTCTCGGTCACGCAACGTCTTCACCCACCCGAGAAGATATTTCCATGACTATCGACGAAAACCTGATCGTGGCCTTTTACACCCGATAGTTTCCAGCAATCGGCCCAAGAAGGCGACTGTACCGCCCTCTCCTCAGATCACGATTGAACGGGGTTAGATATGAAGATGAATTGGCAAGACCTGATCAAGCCAAAAGGTTTGGAAGACGATTCTGACAACACGCCCACGTACGGGAAGTTCGTTTGCGAGCCCCTGGAACGAGGCTACGGCATTACCCTGGGCAACGCCCTCCGGCGGGTGATTCTGTCCTCCCTCCAGGGAGCCGCTATCACGGCCGTGAGAATCGACGGTGTCCTCCATGAGTTTTCGACGATCCCGGGTGTGAAGGAGGACGTCACAGACATTATATTGAACATGAAAGAGGTCCGGCTGAAGATCGATGGGGAAGGACAGAAGACCCTTACCCTGAAGAAGGAAGGCCCCTGCGAGGTAACGGCGGGCGACATCGAGGCGGATGATTCCGTGACGATCATGAATCCGGAACATTCCCTGGCGACCCTGAACAAGGACGCAAAGCTTACCGTAGAGATAACCGCGAGCACCGGCCGGGGCTATCGGCCCTCCGAGCGGAACACCGATGAGGATCTGCCGATCGGGACGATCCTGATGGACGCAGTCTTCTCTCCTATCAAGAAGGTAATCTACAAGGTGTCCCAGGCACGGGTCGGGCAGAGAACTGACTATGACAAGCTTACGGTGGAGATCTGGACGGACGGAGGCGTGGCGCCGAGGGATGCCCTGGGCTACGCGGCGAAGATCATGAAAGAGCAGCTGACCGCCTTCATCCACTTCGAAGAGGAAGATGAAGCTCGCCGTATCGTGGGGATGGACGCACACCCGGTCATGAACGATAACCTGTACAAGACTGTCGAGGAACTCGAGCTGTCGGTCCGGTCCGCCAACTGCCTGAAGAACGCGAACATCAAGACCATCTACGAACTCGTTCAGAAGACCGAGGCCGAGATGCTGAAGACGAAGAACTTCGGCCTGAAATCGTTGAACGAGATCAAGGAGATACTTACCGGGATGGGCCTCCACCTGGGCATGAAGCTCGACGGTCTGCCCCCCCCACCGAAAACCGTGCCGTCCCCGGAAGCAACAACGACCGCTTGAGTCCGCTTCCCGGCGCCCGAAGAACATCCACAGCGAATGAAAAAAGGCGAGTTGAGCCATGCGACATCGAAAATCAGGCAGAAAGCTGAATCGCTCCCCGAGCCATCGAAAAGCTCTTTTTCGCAACCAGCTCATGCAACTCATCGAGCACGAGCGCATCTGCACCACCGAGGCCAAGGCCAAAGAACTCCGACGGTTCGCGGACAAGATCATCACCCTGGCCAAACGGGGCGACGTTCACTCCCGAAGACTCGCCTTCGCCTTCCTGCGCGACAAGAAGGCCACGAAAAAGCTGTTCGACGACCTTGCCAAGAGATTCGACGACAGGACCTGCGGCTACACCCAGATCTTCAAATACAAAAACCGCAAAGGCGACAACGCCCCCCTGTCCCTGATCCAATTCATCAAGCAGGAGAAATAACCCCCCACAACCCCGTGGACATTACGACGGCGACGCTTTGATGACCAACAACAGCCAGCAGCGGCGCCACTACTTGATTGCCTACCGGTTTCAGCTTCGATTCGCCCTTCAGGTCCTTCTCCTCCTGATCTTCACCTCCATGGTGATCGGCTGGACCGTTTACTACTCGGTCTGGAACGCCTCTGAGGGACAGCTCCAGCGATTGCTGGGCGAGGAACGGATCGACCAGGCCGATGCCCTTCGGTTCCGAGAGACGATTCGGACCGAAATAGGGGAAAAGGTCCTCCTACGACTCTTCCTTCTGATCTTTATCGCCTTTGTCTTCACCGTGTTCGCGACCCACCGGATGGTCGGCCCGATTCGACACATGGAGAAGAACCTTAAAGCCTGTCTGCGCGGGGAGCCTTCGAAGCCGATCCGCCTACGGAAAACGGACGAATTTCAGGACCTGGCAAAGCTCATCAACGAGGCTCTGCTGGAAAATCAGGGGTCAGGGGTCACGGGTCAGGGGTCAGGGTGATGAGGTGCTTTCACTCCTCTCCTGCGTGGCGCGCGACCTCCACCGGGTCGTACACCGTGGACCAGACCTCGATCATCCCGCAGACATCGCAGAAATCCAGCCGGTACATCCACCCCAGCACCTGGGAGGCAAGCACAACCCCGAAGCTGTCGTCAAAGCGCTTGCCGGCCTGAATCTCCTCCCCGGAGAGCCCCTCGATCTCATCCTCCACCCTGTAGTGGTCGCAGTACAGCTCTTCCAGGTAGTGGACGATTTCCACATCCTCTGCCTCCATGACCGCGTACACGGAGGAATGCCGGGGGTGCTCAAAGAAGGCATACCGGTCCCTCTCCCACACGCGAACCCGCTCAGAGTCGAGCCTCTGCAGGAGCCTCTCCTCTGCCGTCTGATCCCACGCAGAAACCGGCTGGTCCGGACGCTCCAGATAATACTCCCCGCCAAGTTCCCCCATTGACCACGCGATAAAACCACGCAACTCTTCCCGAAGCATCTCAACAATCTCTTTGCGCTCTTCCTGTTCCACTCTGACTCCTAATTTCTGACCCCTGTTCTTTCCCCTTCAGCCGGCAATAATCTCCCGGAGGAACGGGTTCTCTCTCTTCTCCGCGTCAAGCAGGTTCGTGGGCGCACCGCCGTAATCATGGCCCGGCCACACCCGCGTGCTGCCCGGGAGGCCGAGCACCTTCTCGCGCAACGAGGCGCTCAGTTCCTCCCAGGAGGCCCCGGGCAGATCGGTTCGTCCCACACTACCCACAAAAAGCGTATCGCCTGAGAATAGATGACCCTCGGCCAACAGGCAAATCCCCCCAGGGGAATGCCCGGGCGTGTGCAGGACCCGCACAGCGCAGGGACCGATCTCCAATCGGTCTCCCTCCTCCACCAGAACGTCCGGCCTGGGAACAGGCTTTCCGCCCATGAGCCGAACCAGGACCCGTTGGTGCAGGCTGCCCAGGGACTTCGCCTCCTTGCTATGAATCACAACAGATGCGCCTGTATCCGCCTTGACCCTGGCCACCGCACCCACGTGGTCAGGGTGCGCATGGGTGCAAACGATCCAGCGGACCCGTGCGTCACGCTCCCGGACCCGATCGAGAATCCTCGCCGGCTCGGCACCCGGGTCCACCAGTATGGCTTCCCTCGTCGCCGGTTCGGTAACCAGATAGCAGAAGACCCCGAATCGGCCTACCAGGATCTGATCGATCGCAAGATCCATCCTCTCCGAGCCCCTTTCCTCTCGAGATCCAAAAACGTCCAAAAACAATGTAAAATGTATTCTTTTCTTGACATTCGGAAGCCCTATAAAATAGATTATAGAGATATAATTATTATAGGCAAACCTGGTATAATAAAGTTACTCGTTTTTCCAAGGGGGGAACTATGAGTCATCACTTTCAAAAAGCGGGGATATTCTCTCGGGAGATCACGGAGAAGACCGTCCAGAAGTGGCGAATGGTCCAGTTCGCAGCCATCCTCCCCCTCCTTCTTTCGGTTGTTCTCCTGATTCGCTTCAAAGGCTCGATCCTGGGCACAATTGTCTTTTTCCTGATCCTGATCGTCGGCATCCTGCTGCCCCAGATCTACCGGGACCTGATCCAGTCCCACCTCATCCTCCGCGAAGAGATCCAGGCGATGAAGGGAAAAGAGGCACCCAAGGACTCCTAGGGCCCTGCCCGTCCACATCCGAGGCGCAGCACCCCGCAGGCCGCAACCGTTCTCCTGTCGAGGGGAAAGCCATGTCCCTGTCTTCTCAGGCGTTCCGCTACTCCATGTTCCGGAAGCCCGTGCAGGAAGAAGACGTCCTGCGCCTTCGGAACGTTCAGGTCGGGGCCTTGTTGCCCGTGCTCCTTTGTTTTGTCTTCTTCCTGATGACCGCCAACATCTATCTCCTGTTTCTTCTGCTCTTCCTTCTGATCATCGGCGTGCTGCTCCCCTGGATCCTCAGGGAAATCCTGAACTCACACCTCGTGCTCCAGCAGCGAATCGAAGATCTGGAGGAGCAAAGGGATTCCGGGCACGCGCCCGACGACCCATAGCCGCCCTACGGAACGAACGGCAGAAACCAGACAAGAAAAAGCCGGGGTTGGCCATCGGTCTCCCCGGCTCTGCTCTTGCGGCATGAAGAACTTTGGTCCCCTTTGCCTCAATCCCCCTTGAGCATCTTCTCACATTCAGGGCAGATCGGCTCGTCCTCCGGGTACTCCATACAGTCCACGCAAAGCGACTTTCCACACGCATCGCATGTCATCACGTGATTCGAACAGAAAAGCTCCCCGCAAAAGGGGCATTCCACCGAATCGTCGAGCAACATCTCGGTTTCACATATATTGCATTTAATACTCATACACCTAACCCCGAAAGACGGCCCGTCACCCGAGCCTGTCTCTTTGTATCTGTTTTGTCGCCTGGGCCCTCCCAGAGAAACCCTGTCTCCTTTTCCGGTACCTGTCTCTGTTTATCACGTTTATCACCAAAAAGGAAGATCATTGAGAAACAAAAAAAATTTAAGAGACTCGGCCCATTGCAGGAAGAAAATGAACAAGAATCTTTCCTTCGGGTTCTCTCTTGGAACCGACGATCGAGTTGCGCTACAATGGGGGGCATTCGGGCAGAAAAGGCACTCGCCCGCCTGAGAAGGGAGCAACGTGGACCTCCTGATACACATCATCGAAGACGACGACCTCGTCTCCGGCACCCTGGAGCGCCTTATTACCAGGAAGGGCCACCGAGCGCTCGTGTCCCGCACGGCGGAAGAGGCCCTCCAAACGGTCACAGAGATCCTCCCGGATCTCATCCTCCTCGACCTGAACCTCCCTGGCATCAACGGCATCGAGCTCATGAAGCGCTTCCAGGCCATGAACCTTTCGAGCCCGACCGTCATGGTCTCCGGCTACGGCACGGTAGAGACCGCCGTAGAGGCCTTGAAACTCGGGGCATGGGACTTTCTGACCAAGCCCGTCAATCTCACGAAAGTGGACACCACGATCGAGAACATCCTGACTCAAGTCCGCCTGCAGAAAGAGGTTCAGCAGATCCGGAGCGACCAGGAGAGCCATTTCTTCTCCCAACACATTATCGGCCAGAACCCCGCCACCGGGGAATGCTACGCCCTGGCCCGGAGCGCTGCGGAGAGCGAACGCCTGAATGTTCTGGTCACAGGGGAAAGCGGCACCGGAAAGGAGTTCCTCGCAAAATACGTCCACTACAGCAGCCCTCGGCAGGACAAACCGCTCGTTACGGTCAATTGCAGTGCCCTGCCCAAGGAACTCGTGGAGAGCGAGCTCTTTGGCTACGAGAAAGGCGCCTTCACCGGGGCCTCCACCTCGGGCAAGACGGGGAGATTCGAACTTGCCCAGGACGGGACGCTCTTCCTGGACGAGATCGGGGACCTGCACGCCGAGGCCCAGGCAAAGATCCTTCGATTCCTCCAGGAGAGGGAAATCCAGAGGGTGGGGGGCACACAGACCCATCGACTCGACGTCCGGATCATCGCGGCCACGAACCAGGACCTCGAGAGCAACATCCAGCAAGGACGGTTCAGGGAAGACCTCTATTACCGGCTGAACGTGATGCGCATCCACCTGCCCCCCTTAAGGGAACGAAAAGAGGACATCCCCCTCTTTGCCCTCCACTTCCTCAACATCTTCAACCAGGAGTTCGGCAGGAAGATCCTGGGCCTCATGCCGAACGTGGAGCAGAAGCTCATCGAGTACAACTGGCCCGGCAACATCCGCGAACTCAAGAACGTGATCGAACGGGCCGTCCACCTGTCCAAAGGACTTTACCTGTCCGAGGAGTACATCAAGACCGAGAGCGGCGCTCCCTCCCCTGCCCCGGTGTCCACCCCCTGGGGGCCTCAACTCCTCCTACGCGATATGGAACGGAAATACGTGAGTTCCGTATTAACCTCGGTCAAGGGAAACAAGAGCCAGGCTGCCGACATTCTCGGAATTTCACGCGCAAGGCTTCGAAGAATCCTGGAAGGGGGAGAAACAACCGGATAAACTGGCACGTATCGATCCGAACGCTGGAACAATATGGACCACCCTTAATTTTGTTTTATTTCCAGCTAACTTTCTAAATTTCATAATACTTTGTCGAATCCCACCACAAGTTGGACCATTATGTACCACTTAGTCCATCGGACCCCTGTTTTTCAGAGGCCTTTCCCGAACATTCTCCCACCAGGTATAAGCTCAAAAACATATTTAACTATCTATTATTAAACATATTTTTTTCTTGCTCTTTCCCTATATATTTTTTCCCCTCCCGATACCGGCCCCGGCACCGGTATTGCATCTCCAGACTCATACAAGCAAGGCTGGGTGAGAACAGCACAGACACGCTTCAGCTTTTCGGAGGAAAGAAGACGATGCCCACGAAGAAGGACGACCTGCTTCGCTCCAAAGACGTGGCCCACATCCTGGACTGCAGCCCCGACGATGTGATCGAACTCGCCAGGCGGGGAAAACTGAGAGCCTCGAAGCAGGGCCGCTTCTGGCGCTTCAAACATAACGACGTACTTATCTACAAGAAAAAATACGAGGCCATGGCGATGTCCTAGAGCCCTCTGGAACGCCGCAACATTTCGACCGAATGTCATCTCCCGACCTTTGTGGGAGTGACAGGAATGAGTTCCCTATCAAAGGCTTGCGAGACAAGCCTCCCGACTACGCTTCTCTGAAATCTCGCAGCCGATAGACCGGACTTCCCTCAGTCCAGGAATAATCCAGCATCCTTGCTTCAACACAATCCTGCTGAGGGCCCTGTCATTCCCACTCAGGCCGGGTTTCTTTTGCCCCCCCGCCATCATTCCCTCAACCCGCCGTCGTCCTCGAGAAAGCGGGAATCCCTCAGCCCCACTCACTGTCATCCTCGCGAAAGCGAAGATCCAGAAGGGGCGAGGGGAACGGGAACGACCTCAGCATCAATCGCCCTAAATCATCTTCTCCGGATTCTCCAAGTACTCCTGCAGCCGATCCAACCCCAGGGCCCCGTTGAAACCATCCTCGGTCCGCTCGTCGTACGTGACCTTGATCTCCGCCACCCGCCTGGCCACAACCTCGTCATCCCTGACCACAGGCATCTTCTGGACCCTGCCGAGACTGAGGAAATGCGAAACGTTCCCGTACTCGTACGCATGGTGGTAGCCCGACTCCAGGCCGACGCTCCCCAGGTTCGCCACGAAAACGCTCGCGAAGAACAGGTCGTTCTTGATGAACGACAAAGGCAGCAGGTTGTAATAATCGAGCGTCCGCAGGAGCCAGATAACAAAGCGAATTCCAATGCGGGGAAGCATGAGAACGAGGTTCGTCTCCTTGTCCGTGTAGCTCTTCTTGTCTGAGCGCCCCTCCGAAAGCCTCCCGATGATTCTGTCGACCATGTCCTCCATGGATTCCTTGGGGTCGAAGTCCATCTTGATCACAACCAGCGGGGCCGCCTGGTCAAAGGACTTCTTCGCCGAGAAGGAGAAACGGATTGCGTCCCTCTGGTACAGGCGTCTCCCGCTAATAAACCGGTTCATCCGGGGGTACTCATCGAAAACCAACGCCAGCGCCCGCAAGAGGAGCATGGTCAGGGTGACCTTTCCCTTCAAATTGCCCGGCGGGTTCTCCAGGAACGCCAGGGCGTTTTCCATATCGATCGTGTACTTGATGTAGACATGAGATTCGTTCTTGTTCTTCATCAGGTAAGGCATCATCTGCCGGTACCCGGGCACACGTTCCACCCGCGTTCCGTCCGGTCTATTCCTTTTCCACATAGGTTCTCCTCCTCCACGAATCAGGGTACTCCGGTCGAGCCCCTTCGTTCTGCACCGCCCCGGGGGTGTATCCTCCGAGGTTGATCCATCGTCCTCGTCGTTTCTATCCGAAAACAGACTAAAGATCTATATCAGGATCAAGAGTACACCGCAAGCGAAGAAATGGCTCTCATAGCAGTACGCCGCGAGTCACCACGCAACGCGCCAATCCCTCAAGAACAAAATCCGGATCCTCGAGTTCCTGTATCGAGAAGTGGCAACCCTCTGCCGGATGAAGCATGTCTCATCTACCCACGGCTTCCTCTCGGGGATCATCTATCCGGGCCGAAAGGGCCCTCAGGGCGCCGTCCATGGAGAGGAAGGTCGGAATCCCGGCCTTAAGGAAGGCCCTTTCCACGGCCAGGCGGGATTCCTCGTCCACGGAAGGGGGCACCACGACCACGAAGGGCTTGTCCACCCTGCCGATGATCCCGAGGAAGGCCTCGACGATCCTCTGCACGGAGACCTTGTACTGGTATTCAAGGCCTCTCACGTACTCCATGGCGATGATGAAGAGGATGAAGTCCGTATTCGTGTCCTTGTCCAGGGCCCCAAGCATGGGGGCATAGATCCGATTGCTGAAGAACAGGGATGCCATGTCAATGGGGTTGGTGAAGCTCGTGCCCGGGGCGTTGATGACCTCGCTCAGGTTTTTCTTCGTGTCCGGGGCGAGCTCCGGGATCTTGAAGCCGTGGCGTACGGCCACGTCGGTGTAGTTCACGATCAGGCCTCCGCTGATGCACATGAGCGCCATCCGCCGGCCCGCTGGCCTCTTGAGGTAGTAGAAGGTCATGGCCGTGTCTACGAGCTCGTTCACGTCCAGGGCCACGTGGGTCTTGGTCTGCCGCAGCATGGCCTGCCAGAGGGGGTCGCTCCCGGCCATGGACCCGGTGTGGGAGCTCGCGGCGCGGTTTCCCTCCGGAGAAAGTCCCCCCTTGAGCACGAGGACCGGCTTCTTCCGGCTCGCCTCCTTCAGGGAGCGGGCCAGGGCCCGGCCATCCTGCGTGCCCTCGATGTATGCGACGATGAGCTGTGTCTTTTCGTCCTGGGCAAGGTAGTCGAGGATCTCCCAGCCCTGTAGGTCTGACTCGTTCCCGTAGCTGACCACCTTGCTGAACCCCACCCCCTTCTCCGTGCCATGAAAAATCGTCCGGATGGCCATTCCCCCGCTCTGAGAGATCATGCCTGTCGTACCCGGGTTGTTCGGAAGGTCGGCACGGAAGTTCAGGCCCGATTCGGGGCAGTAGAGGCCCATGCAGTTGGGTCCGATGATGCGGATACCCCCCTTCCTGGCAATCCGGAGCACCTCCTGCTCAAGGCTCTTGCCCTCCGGGTCTTCTGATTCGCTGAACCCGGAGGAGAAGATCCCTGCGGACCTGACCCCCTTGGTGACGCAGTCCTCGAGGATTTCCGGGATCGCGCGGGCAGGCGTACAAAAAATCACGTGATCCACCGGGCCCGGGATGTCCAGCAGGCTCGGGTATACCTTTTCCTCCCCCGTAGCCTCCGAGGCGCCGGACCGGCTCACCACGCAAAGGGACCCCGGGTAGCCCATTCTCCGCAGCGCCACGGTGAAGAAGATCGTGTGAGGGACTCGCTGGGTGCCCTTGTCCATTCTGGTCGAGCCGATCACCGCGATCGACCGGGGATGGAAGAGCCACTCCAGATCAGGCTTCTCGTTCTCCATGTGGTGCTTTCCTGTTTTCTGCTGGATGCGTATTCGCACAGGACGGTCATGACCTCTTGTCGAATACAGGGAACAAGGTCGAGTCGATCGCAATGTCCGTGGTTGAGCCAAGGGATTCCCGCGCCCCCGCCTAAAAATCGCGGGGCAAGATTCGCGGGAATAACGATAAGTGACTGTGCCGGCAGGACAGGCTACGGGGCATCAGAAACTGAGGCGGAGTCGCTCTTCGCGTCGGCATCGCTCTCCTCCGGGGGGCCCTCCAGCGTGTTCACCCGGAACATTCGCTTCCCAACATAGAGTTGTCCTGTAAGGGTATAGGTCTTGCCTTCGATCTCCGGGTTGGTCAATTGATCGGTGAGTTCCTCGGGGCCAACGAATGTCATGATCGGGGGATAGATTTGTTTGAGGACCGTAGAACCCAGCGCGCCTCCTTGCAGCGTGTGGGAACTCTCGATGTCAAATATCCAGGTCTTCTTCAGCACGTTCACTGTGAATGCATTCACGCCGCCTGCATTCTTGTCCTTCTCCGGATCGTGGAACTCGCCTATCATCTTGAATTGGAGCGGCATGTCAGTCGGCCCCTGTGCAACGGCTCTGTTCGCAGCGCCCAGGGCGGTGAGACCCAGGACGAGTAGGACCAGAATCCTCGGAAACCATACGGATTGGCAGACGGTCAGTCTATTTTCGTTCATCTTTGCCTCCTCAGAGTGCATGTGCTGTGAGTGCTCCTGTTTTCTATCGTTCGCTATTCTATCTGAAATCCACGACGGTTCAAAATCCGCTTCCCACGTTAGATGACCTAGTGCGGCTGAGGGATGCCCGCAAGGGGATGACGGTGGGTTTGAGATACCCTCATCCTGACCCTCTCGAGGGAGAGGGAAGCCAAGGAACTGGGAGATTGCTGCGTCGCTTACGGCTCCTCGCAATTTCCGTCGATTGCGGATCCTGCGAGCGAAGCGTGGCAGCCCCCAAGCACGAATGGCCTAGCCGCTGAGGGATTCCCACGGTCCCGGGGATGGCGGCCGTCGCTAGATGATCAGGATGGGGTATACCCCGGGCAGGCAGGGCCAGTCCACGCGGCCCGCCACGACCGGCTGAGGCGGAAAGAGATGGCCCTCCCATCCTGCGTTCTTGGCCGTGTAGTACATGTCGATTCCCACGGCCTGCGCGGCAGGCCTGCAGTGATTGTAATGGGTGCAGAAGGGTAGCTCTCGGGTTAGAAGCGGGCAGAGAGGCGCCCCCTCACCCTTCTTTCGGGCCTGGATCCACTCCGGGCTGAAGATTCCGCAGAGCGTGCACGGGCCCCCGGCAAATCCCATGGACCTGAGATAGCCCTTGTACTGGGCCTCGACCTCGGTCCGGCCGACGATTTCCTTGAGCTTGTTCATGTACTCGAATGTGTCTGCATAGGATGAGGCGTCCGGGGGCGGGATGCTCACGAGC
>JAQYVQ010000221.1 GCA_030145435.1 Syntrophobacteria bacterium
GGGGCACGGGGATCTTCTTCGGATTGTAGCTGAAGCAGGATGATCGCGGCAATCACCATCACGCCCCCCAGAATCTGCAGTCCTTCCATGGTCTCCCCCAGGAAGAGATAAGCCAGCACCCCGGCCACGATCGGCTCGAGGGTGGAGGTAATGCTGGCACGGGTAGCCCGGATCAGGTTGATGCCTTCCAGGTAGAGACCAAAGGGGATCAGGGTCCCGGCGATGCCCACATAGAGGATCCAGCCCCACACATGGATCGGATAGGCATGGGTGAAGGCCTCCAGGGGCGGATGAATGAGGTTCCATTCCACGGCCGCCACCGCTAAGGAGTACAGCAATACGGTCCGGGGATCGTACCGGCGCATGCCGTATTCACCGTGAATCGACCACCATGCAAAGGCCACGGCCGCGCCGAGTCCACTCAGAATGCCGGCCAAATTCAGGGACAACATGTCCAGATTGTAGGCCCCTACCGCAAAGAAGCAGCCCACAACGGCTCCGGCCATGGCCGCCATCGTCACCGGGCGAAGCCTCTCCCCTGCAAACAGCACGAAGTAGGCTGCGATGAAGATTGGGGAGAGGTATTCCAGCAGAATGGCGGCTGCCACCTGAATGCGGCTGATGGCGAACATGTATGCAATGTTCACGGCGGCCATGCCGCAAGTGCCAAGAACAACAAAGTAGAGAACGTCTCGCCCGGAGATCCTGAGCAGTGAGGGTTGTCGAGCCAGAAGCCAGACGAAGAGGGTCACGGCGGCGATGGTCAGTCGGAGCTGCACGAGTTGAAACGGTGAAACCCACTCGCTGAACAGGAACTTGGCCGCCGAGCCGTTCGAGGCCCACAGGACGGCCGCAAGGGCAACACAGGCATAGCCGCGGCTCGAAGCATTTGGGGGGGCTGAGGGTATCCGCACGGGAAAAGGATAGGAAAAGCCCCGGCTGCGTGTCAACCGAAGTGGGGTGTTTTGGAAATATCGATATGTTTCCGGTGAGTCCCGGCGTTCGGTGCTGTCCCGGGTTCCCTCGGAGATTTGTGCCGGGCGACTTTGTAGGGGGAGGGAGAGACGGAGCCCAAGCAAATCGGAGAGGGAACCCGGGACAGTACCGAACCACTCGAGCTCTGCCAGAAGAACGTGGCGACAGTTACCTGTCGACCCAAGAGGGCCTTGACCCGGATCGTCCCCCTTCCCTATACTTTCCTTGCCCCGGAAACGAACAGCCAAAGCCAAGGAGAAGGCAGAAGAATGGCCAAGGAAACCATTGATACAGAGGCCCCGCTCCAAGAATCCGCCGGCTACGTGCGCCTCGCCCTGCCGCTCATGTCCCAGTACAACGTCCCGATCACACCGAGGAACTACGCGGTCTGGTACGACTACGTTTCCGGGAAGAGCCGGGATCTGCGGGAAGCCATCGACGCGATGCTCAGCAAGGCGGAGCAGTTCTCGGACGAAATCAACGACGTTCTCTATCAGCGCTTCTGTTCCGAAATGGACGAAGGCGCACTGGTCGATCTCCGGAACAATCTTCGACAGCTCCTCATCGACATCTTCAGCCAGGTGGCGCAGCTCACCGAACAGGCCGGGGAGTATGAAACGATCGTGTCGAAGTCGGTGGACAAACTGTCCGAAGGCACATCGATTCAGGATATCCGGGAGGTGGTCGACGACATCATCGTGGAGACGAAGAAGATCGGCCACTCGGGCAGGGCAACGCAGGAGAAGCTGCAAGAGGCGACGGACGAGCTGGAATCCCTGAAGAAGGAATTCGAGCACGCAAAGGCGGCCGCCCTGGTGGATTTCCTTACGGGGATAGCGAATCGCAAGGCCTTCGACATGGCCATCAAGGGGTCGGTAGGGGAGACCGCGTCAGACGTCGAGCCTCTGTCGCTGCTGCTGATCGACATCGACCACTTCAAGCGGTTCAACGACGAATACGGTCACATCGTGGGGGACGAGGTCCTGAGGCTCGTGGCCAGGAAGATCAAGGAGAACGTGCGAGGCAGGGACTTCGTTGCCCGCTACGGGGGGGAGGAGTTTGCCGTCATTCTGCCGGGCACCCCGATCCTCGGCGCAAAGAAGGTGGCGGAGAACATACGGGTGTCCTTTTCCGAAGGGAAACTCAAGAGGGTAAAGACCTCCGAGTATCTCGGAACGATATCGATCTCCGTCGGGGCCGCGCAGTACCGACCGGGTGAGTCGGTG
>JAQYVQ010000528.1 GCA_030145435.1 Syntrophobacteria bacterium
AATGTCCGGGCCACGCTGGAACAGCCCCTGTTCACGGGTCTGGCCCTGCTCACCCAGTACCGTGTAGCCCGTTTGGGTACACAGACGGCCGATCTCAGGCAGGAAGCGACCCGGCAGGAGCTTATCCTGCGTGCCTATGAATCCTACTACGGCGTCTTGCTCGCGGAGAAGTTCATGGACGTTGCGGAGCAGGCGGTTGCCCAATTGACCTCTCAGGCGGAGGTGGCCAGGCAGTTCTACGAAACGGGCGTGACCCCGAAGAACGAGTATCTGAAAGTCCTCGTCCAACTGGCCGATACGAAACACAAGCGGATCATAGCCAACTATGAGCTCGGTTTCGCTCGATCGCGACTCTGGACCCTTCTGCGATGGGACGCGAGGCAACCCCTGCGGCTGACAGAAGAACTGGTCTATCGGCCCTATGAGAGATCCCTGGATGAATGCATAGACGTTTCGTTTCAATATCATCCGGACATCCAGCTGGCCGGCCTGGACATCGAGAGAGCGAACCAGGTGATTACCGGGGCCCGAAGCAGGTACTTTCCTCAGATATCCCTGATCGGCGGGCTGACCCATGAAGAGGGGGGCTTCACCCAGGGGGACGAGATCTTCAGCGCCACGATACACGCAGAGTGGCTCGTCTGGGAGTGGGGCAGCAACTACTACGAGGTGAAACAGGAGAAATCCCGGCTGTTGCAGTCGAGGGCGCGCAAGACCCAGACCATGGATTTGACTGAACTCGGGGTTCGCGAGGCCTACATCGCCCTCCAGGGGTCCAGAGAGGCGATCGAGGTGGCGCGGGTGGGTGTCGAACAGGCGGAAGAGAACTACCGGATTACGGACGAGCAGTTCCAGGAGAGCATTGCGACCAGCCAGGAGGTGCTCGACGCCCAGACGGGGCAGTCCCGGGCCCGGGTCAACTACTACGAAGCGCTGAATAGTTACAATATTGCGATCGCCCGCCTGGAGAGGGCCATGGGGGTCTTGCACGAACCCGGGTCTGCGGCGAACGTGCCGGGTGGTCTCGACGGGTAGGCGAAGGATCCCTTTCAAGAGTACATAACAAGGGGGACAGAGAGCCGTGAAAAAGAAAGTGGGACGGAAGACTCGTGAGGGCCGTATCGTATTGAAGGCCGACGGGACTCTTCGTGTGCCGGATCGGCCGATCATCCCCTATGTCCAGGGAGATGGTACCGGCGTGGACATATGGCCCGCCGGGCAGCAAGTCATGGATGCGGCCGTCGAGAAGGCCTACGGGGGAAGACGATCGATCGAATGGCTCCGGATCTACGCGGGTCAGGAGGCGATGGACCGGTTCGGCACGCCCCTGCCGGAGAGCACACTGAAGGCCTTCCGTTCCTATCGCGTGGGCATCAAGGGCCCGCTCACGACGCCGGTGGGAGGGGGAATTCGAAGCGTGAATGTGACGCTCCGCCAGGTCCTCGACCTGTATGCGTGTGTCAGGCCCGTTTATCACGTGCCGGGGGTGCCGTCGCCCGTGCGCAATCCGGAACAGGTCAACATGGTGATCTTCCGGGAGAATACCGAGGACGTCTACGCTGGGATCGAGTGGAAGAAGGGCAGTCAAGAGGCGAAAAAGGTGCTGCGCTTCCTGAACGAGGAGATGCTGGCCGGGAGCGGCAAGCGGATTCGAGCCGATTCAGGGATCGGCGTGAAGCCCGTGAGTTTGCGAGCCACACAGCGCATCGTGCGCATGGCGATTCAGCATGCGATCCAGGAAGGATGCCCGAGTGTGACTCTGGTCCACAAGGGCAACATCATGAAGTATACCGAGGGTGCCTTTCGGGACTGGGGCTACGCCCTGGCACGGAAGGAGTTCGCGAGCAAGGTCGTTTTCGAGGAGGACCAGGGAAAGGCCGGCGCGAAACGCAAGGGTACCAGACTCGTCATGAAAGACCGGATCGCGGATGCCATGTTCCAGCAGGTTCTGCTCCGGCCCGAGGAATACAGCGTCATCTGTACCCTGAACCTGAACGGTGACTATCTCTCAGATGCCTGCGCCGCCATGGTGGGGGGGCTGGGGATGGCACCGGGGGGTAACCTGGGTGACGGCAGGGCCGTGTTCGAGGCGACCCACGGGTCCGCCCCTCGCTATGCCGGACAAGACAAGGTGAACCCGTCCAGCCTCATCCTGTCCGGCGTGAGCATGCTCGAGTACATGGGTTGGCGAGAGGCCGGCGCCATGATTCAGGAGGCTTTGATGAGGACGGTCCGGCAGCGTACCGTGACGTATGACCTCGAGCGCCAGATGCGGGCTGAGGGACGAAAGGGTGTAAAACTGCTTCGGTGTTCGGAATTCGCCGATGCGATCTGCAAAAACATGAAGTGACGAAGGAGAAAAGAAGGATGCGACGGAGCAAGATTTCTGTTATCGGAGCTGGAAATGTTGGTGCGACCTGCGCCCACTGGGCGGCGGCGAAGGAACTCGGTGACGTGGTGCTCTTCGACATTGTCGAAGACATGCCCCAGGGCAAGGCGCTCGACCTGGCGGAAGCCGGGCCCGTGGAGGGATTCGACGGTGCTTTCGTGGGCACCAATGATTACAAGGACACCGGGGGCTCGGACGTCATCGTCATCACCTCCGGAATGCCCCGCAAGCCGGGCATGACCCGGGAGGACCTGTTCGAGGCGAACAAGCAGATCATCTCCCAGGTGGTCTCCGCTTGCGTCGAGCACTCTCCCGAGGCATACATCATCATGGTGACGAACCCGCTGGACACCATGACGTACCTTGCCAAACACATCAGCAAGCTACCCAAGCACCGGGTGATGGGGCAGGCAGGGGTGTTGGATGCCGCGAGATTCCGTACCTTCGTGTCCATGGAACTCGGGGTCTCGGTCGAGGACATCCAGGCCCTGGTGATGGGCGGGCACGGGGATACCATGGTTCCCCTGCCGAGGTACTGCACGGTTTCGGGCATCCCCCTCGCGGAACTCATGGCCGAAGACCGCATTCAGGCCCTGATCGACAGAACCCGGGACGGCGGAGCCGAAATCGTGAAGCTGCTCAAGACCGGAAGCGCCTACTATGCTCCCGCCGCGTCGGTTATCCAGATGGTGGAGGCAATCGTCCGGGACAAGAAGAGAATCGTGCCCTGTTCCGCTTACCTGGAAGGGGAATACGGTCTGGAAGGCATCTACTTCGGCGTGCCTGCCAAGCTGGGCAAGGACGGCGTCGAGAAGGTCATCGAGCTTTCCTTGAACAAGGAAGAGCAAGAGCTCGTCAGGGTGTCTGCCGAAGCCGTTGGAAAGAGTATTGCATCGTTGAATCTGTGATGGATACGAGAAAAGAGAGGGTGGCGAGATGAACGTTCACGAATACCAGGCAAAGCAACTCTTCCGCGACTTCGGGATCCCGGTTCCGAACGGGAAGATGTGTACCCGGGAAGACTCTGTTCGCGAGGCGGCCCAAGAGTTGGGGGGAGATACCTGGGTCGTCAAGGCTCAGGTTCACGCCGGAGGCAGGGGAAAGGGCGGCGGCGTGCGTGTCGTCCGCTCGGTGGAGGAGGCGGAGAAGGCCGCGGAAGATATCCTCAACTTGAGACTGGTCACTGCGCAGACAGGCGCGGAGGGCCGGGAGGTCAGGAAGGTGCTGATCGAAGAGGGCGTGGCGATTCAGAAGGAGCTCTACCTGAGTATGCTCGTGGATCGGGCCTCGAACGCGCCGATGATCATCTGCAGTGAGGCGGGCGGCGTGGAGATCGAAGAAGTGGCGGCCAAGACCCCGGAGAAGGTCCTTCAGGAGCCGATCGACCCGGCCCTGGGGCTTCGCACGTACCAGACGAGGCGCATCGCACAGGCCCTGGGCCTGACGGGCCCGGCGGTCCGCCAGGCCGGCAAGATGCTGAGTGACCTTTACCGGCTCTTCGTTGAAAAAGACGCGTCCATGCTGGAGATCAACCCCCTCGTCGTAACCGAGAGCGGGGACCTGATCGCCCTGGATGCAAAGCTGCAGTTCGACGACAACGCCATGTTTCGCCAAAAAGATGTACTTGCCCTCCGGGACGTCGAGGAGGAGGACCCTCTGGAAGCACAGGCGTCGGAAGCCGATCTGAGTTACATAAGGCTCGATGGGAACATCGGCTGCATGGTGAACGGTGCCGGCCTGGCCATGGCCACCATGGACCTGATTCAGTACGTGGGCGGAGCGCCGGCCAATTTCCTGGACGTGGGGGGGGGCGCGAGCGCCGCTTCCGTGGAGAAGGCCTTTCGAATCATCCTGGCCGACACAAGAGTCAAGGCGATCCTGATCAATATCTTCGGTGGCATCGTGCGCTGCGACCGCGTGGCCCAAGGCGTTGCAGAGGCAGCCGGCAATGTGGAATTGAAGGTGTCCGTGGTCGTGCGTCTGGAAGGGACCAATGCAGCGGAGGCGCGCACGATCCTGGAGGGGTCCAGCATCGATTTCGTCGTGGCCAACAACCTGAGAGATGCTGCTGAGAAGGTCGTGTCCGCCTTGTAAGGGGCGTGAGCCTGCAACCGAATGGACTCGAGAGGCAACCAACAAACAGGAACAGGGAATAGACATGGGAATCTTGGTTGATGAAACCACGCGCGTCGTGGTTCAAGGGATTACAGGAAAGGAAGGCTCCTTCCACGCGAAGGGGTGCATGGATTACGGGACCAAGGTCGTAGCCGGGGTGACCCCCGGAAAGGGCGGCCAGGAACAGGAAGGCGTTCCGGTATTCGACAGCGTAAAGGATGCGGTCGATCGGGAAGGGGCAAACACTTCCCTAATTTTCGTTCCCCCGCCTTTTGCCGCAGATGCGATCCTGGAGGCAGCGGACGCCGGGATCCGCCTGATTGTGTGCATCACCGAGGGCATTCCGGTTCGGGACATGATTCCGGTTCATCATTCCCTGCGAGGGAAACCGGTGAAGCTCATCGGCCCGAACTGCCCCGGCGTGATCACACCGGGCAAGGCGAAGGTGGGCATCATGCCGGGCTTCATCCATCTGCCGGGCTCTGTCGGCGTGGTCTCCAGGAGCGGAACCCTGACCTACGAGGCGGTCAAGCAGCTCACAGATGTCGGACTGGGCCAGTCGACCTGCATCGGAATCGGGGGTGACCCGATCATCGGGCTCCGTTTTAAGGATCTCCTGGGGTTGTTCGCTGAAGACGAGCAGACCAAAGCGGTCCTCCTCATCGGTGAGATCGGCGGAACGGCGGAAGAAGAGGCCGCCCAGTACATTATCGACAACAAGTACCCGAAGCCGGTCATCGGCTTCGTAGCAGGCAAGACGGCCCCTCCCGGGAGGAGAATGGGCCACGCCGGGGCGATCGTGTCCGGTGGGAAGGGCACCGCAGACGAGAAGCAGAAGGCGATGGAGAAGGCAGGGATGGCGGTTTGCCCCAGCCCGGATGCGATCGGCAAGACGGTCCAGGAAGCGCTCGCCTAAGCTGCTTGATCTTGCTGGGAGGCATCGAAGGCGGTTCCATGGAAGATTTTTTGTCATTGGAGCTCTCGGAACTCGAGGGAAGAATCCACGAACTGGGGCAACCCCGTTACCGGGCCCGGCAGATATTCTCCTGGATCCACGGGAGAGGCGTGTTCCGTGCCGATGAGATGCACAACCTCCCGGGAGAGCTTCGCAAACGCCTTGCCCCACTCCTTTCTCCACTCCCTGTAGCGCTCGAGGAGACGCTCGAAGCAGAGGACGGTACGCGGAAGTTCCGTTTTCGCCTCCGCGACGGAGCGTCAATCGAGTCTGTCACGATCCCTGAGGAGAAGCGGACCACGCTCTGTGTGTCGACCCAGGTGGGTTGTGCCCTGGGGTGCCTCTTCTGCCGGACCGGGCGGATGGGGTTGCGACGCAACCTCCGGGTGGAGGAAATCCTCGGGCAGTACTACGCGATCCGCTCCATGTCGGCCGGAAAGACGGACCTTACGCACGTCGTCTTCATGGGCATGGGCGAGCCCCTTGAAAATCTGGAGTGCACTTGCCGTGCCCTCAAGATTCTGACCCATCCACTGGGCTGCGGTCTCTCCCCGAGGAGGCTCACGGTTTCGACGGTCGGGATTCCCGGGCCGCTGGAGGTGCTGTTCCATGAGATTCCCGTGTCCATCACCCTTTCCCTGAACGGAGCGGACAACGAGACCCGCTCCCGCCTGATGCCGATCAACAGGAAGCACCCGATCGAAGAGGTCCTGGCTACCCTGAGGAGGCTGCCACTCGCGCCACGCAGGCGCTTTACGATCGCGTATGTGCTCATCGGGGGAGAAAACGACGGCCTTCAGGATGCCCAGCAACTCGTTCGGGTCCTTCACGGGCTCCGCTGCAAGGTCAACCTGATTCCTTTCAATCCGTTTCCCGAGACCGAATTGAGAGGGCCGAAGAAGGCGGATGTGACCGCCTTCCAGGAGTTCCTGCGCTCCAAGGGGTTGTCCACCCACGTTCGGTGGAGTCGAGGGGGGGACGTGTTGGCCGCCTGCGGGCAACTGTCCGGGGATGCCCTGTAGGATCAACTGGGTGCTGCTCTGGAAGAAACAGCGACGGAGAATTCAGCAAATAGCGTCTTCGGACCGATCAAAGGGGTGATGTTGCGCAAGGGTCATATAGGAGGGCAGGAGGCGGGGACTGACCCCCGACCTCTGACCCCTTGTGGCGCAAGCCGCATAAGGGTGGGATAACATGCTGCTAGGCTCTGTTTCCTCTTCGCAGGCCCTTCAACGGTGGACGAGACAGTTGTCGGGTCCGGACCCGACGGCTCGAACCGGGCCCAGGCTCGGGGTCCGGGCGGCCGCGGCCTTCTTCCTTGCCCTCCTGTTCTTGACGCTGTGGCGGACGGGCCTGTTGCCCGCGGAATCTGTCCAGGCGCTGATCGTCCTGTGCGCGATCGAAGTCCTGAGCCTCCCCGTCTACCTCTATTTCTTCAAACGGTTTCAGAAGAGGACTCTGCAGGCATACTGCCATTGGGTGACGGACATCCTGCTGATCACGGTGGGCATCCATTACCTCGGTGGGGAACAGGCCTTCCTGTTCTCGTTTACCTACTGCCTCGTCATTCTGTCCACGAGCATGGTGGCTCGTAAGAGAGACAGCTTCATCCTGGCGGGTCTGAGCGCACTCTCTTTGGGCACCCTGCTTTATCTGGAGGGTACCGGAACGATCGTACATCGCGATGTGTGGAACCTTGCACTCGGGTCGAGCGAACGAGTCCTTTTTCCGATCTGGAGCGTGGCTTTCTTCTTCCTGACCGCCTATTTCTCCAGCCTGCTGTCCGACAGGCTCCGTGAGAGGGGGAGCATCCTGGAGACGGTGAACGCGATCAGCCGCGTTTCCGCCTCCTCCCTCGATCTGCAGGGGATGCTCAGCCGGGTGCTCAGCTTTGTGCTGGAGCACCTCAAGGCCGAGTACGGCCTGATCCGACTGACCAACCACTGGCCGGAGAAACGGATGGTCTCGAAGGAGACCCGACGCGTACCGGAGGATCTGACCGAATCAGAGCAGGAGGCACTCGAAAAGCTGGTCGAGATGCTCCTGGGAGAGAACGAACCGGTCATCATTCGTGATCTCACGACCGACCCGAGGTCCCGACCGATGGAGATCCGGTGGACAGGGTCTTTGATTGCCGTCCCGATCGTCCACAAGGGGGAGAGCGTTGGGGTGTTCATCCTCTTCGGAAAGAAGGCGATGAAGGCAAACCAGAAGAGGCGGTTCCGGCGGGGTGATCTGGACCTTCTCATTATGATCACGCGACAGATTGCAGCCGCCATCGTGAATGCGCGTCTCTACACCAACCTGGAAGAGGCGAATCTGAACATCCGGCGGGCACAGGATGAGATCGTGAAGGCAGAGAAGTTCCAGGCCCTTGGAGAAATGGTGGCAGGCCTGGGACACCAGTTTCGGAATCCCTTGCTGGCCATCGGCGCCGCGGCGAAGCGACTGGACAAGGGGAACAAGATCCCCGAGGCTTCTCGTTTCTACGTGCAGATCATCCAGAAAGAGACGGAGAAGCTCGAGAAGATCCTGAAGGATGTCCCGGGGTTCCACATAGGCAGGGAATGCAGGCGGAGAGAGTCGGATGTGAACGTCCTGGTCGAGAAGTCCCTTTCCCTGGTCTTCGAGCACGAAAACAGGGAGGGCATCACGATCGAGCGGGACTATGAAATGCCGAGAGACCCGCTTCCCAACGTGGACGCGGATCAGCTCGAGGTCGCTCTCTACAACATCTTCAGCAATGCGAGCGAAGCCATGGGAATAAATGGAACCCTGAAGGTGAAGACCCGGGTCATCTCCGGCACCGAAGGCAGGGTTCTGTGGATCGAGGTGAGTGACACGGGCGGCGGCATCCCACCCGAAGAGGTGGAGAACATCTTCAACCCCTTCTACACGACCAAGCACTGGGGAACAGGCCTTGGCCTGACCATGACCCACCGGATCGTTGAGAATCACGGGGGGGACATACGGATCCTGAACCACCCCGGCGAGGGGGTCACCTTCCAGATCACCATCCCCAACACGTAGAGGCTTCCGATAAAGGGCCATCTGCGGCGTTGCACTCATCCTTCGTCACTGCGGCGTACGGTGTACGCCTCATCATCGATCTGGATCCCCGCCTTCGCGGGGACATGTTTCGTGCGCCTTGCATATGACCCTTTCTCGAAAGCCTCTACGGGGGTTTTGATTGGGACACCCGCCACTAAATCGGGGACAGCCAC
>JAQYVQ010000273.1 GCA_030145435.1 Syntrophobacteria bacterium
CCAGGCCATCCCACCAAGCCGGTCGTGAAGATATTCTGCCCATAGGATTCCTTCGGCTTCTGGATGCAGTTGGTGGTCATCAGGATCGCACCGGGAAAATCGGCAAAGTCCTTTGCCTGGTTCTGCCAGGCGGTTCCGTAATGGCCGTGGAAGTGGGAATACTTCTTCAGCTCCGGATACCCGTGGCAGGGAAGCATCTCCCCATGGGTATAGACATTGATCCCCTTCCCCTCACTCTGCTTGAGGACCGCTTCCAGGTCCTTGAGATCGTGGCCGGAAACCAGGATGGCCTTGCCCTTCTTCGCCCCCAGGGGAACCGACGTGGGCACGGGATGGCCGTAGGTGCCCGTGTTGCCCGCGTCGAGCAACTCCATGGCCCGCAAATTGACCTCGCCGCATTTCAGCACCAGGCCGACCCAGTCGTCCAGGCTCAGGTCCTTTCTCAGGGTCGCGGCCATGCCTTCATGAATGAAGTCGTACACAACGTCGTCCTCCTGGCCGAGAATCTGTGCGTGGTCCGCATACGCGGCGACGCCCCGGATTCCAAAGGTCAGGATCTCCTGGAGCGAACGGATGTCCGGATCGATCTCCGAGTCCGCTCGGAAGCCCACTGCCTCGCCCTGCTTGACCATCTCTTCAGCGGTCGCTGCGGGCTGAAACGCGGCGGGCCCCTCCGAGAATTCGACCTTGCCCCCGGCTGCCTTCACCTTCGCAGCGAGTTTCTCCCTCAAGTCCACGCACCGGCGGAGGAGGGAAACGAAACGATCCGGGTCGAAGTCCACGTTGGTGAGTGTCGAAAAGATGGCTTCGCACGCGAAGACATCCGTCTTGCGGTCTTTCACGCCCACCTTGCGGCCTTCCACGGCACAAACGGCCAACCCCTTGACCGCATAGGTCAGAAGATCCTGCAGGGCCGCCACATCCGGCTGCTTACCGCATACGCCCACCTTGGTGCACCCTTCGCCTTTTGCTGTTTGCTCACACTGGTTACAGAACATGCTGTTCTCCTTCCTTCCTGGGTTTTCCCTTCCGCTCCCTTTCCGCGGGGCATCGGGATCGTTTTCGGTTCCTTCTGTTCGTCCTTACTCTCCCATCTTTTCCCTGCATAGTACCGAATTCCTGCTGCGGCTTCCTTGACCTATGTTAAGAATGCTGATTTTTTTCGATTTTTTCCTTTTTCTGTGCTCGCGAAACATGGAATGGGTCGGGAAACCGTACTTGGAAGTAAACTTCAGACCTTAGATGCGATATGTCCTTACTTTGGCTCAAAAGACAGCATTGATACTTTCTCGAAAAACCTATACATATCTCTGTGAGGAAATCATACGGAACCCCGATCGAGGGAGCCAGGATAGGGGATCGACCCCGACCCGAACCGAAAGAAGGAGACCCTGATGAAACTCAACTCTCTGCTCGCGCTCGTTGCCTGTCTGTGCCTGGTGTGCACTTCAGGATGCCTCCCCCCGAAAGCACCGGTTTATGGCTTCGTTTACATGGACGTCAAGGCCCCTGAACAGGCCACGCCGAACCTTCTCGGGAAGAAGATGGGCAAGGGTTCCTGTGAATCGTTCCTGGGGGTTTATGCAAGGGGGGATTGCAGCCTCGAGACGGCGGCCCGAGAGGCGAACATCACGAGAATCACTCACGTGGACAGTTATGCCGAAACCGTCCTCCTCGTCTATTCCAAGTACACGATTCTGGTATACGGAAACTAACTCGAATTTAGGCTCCGGGCCAAGCCTTTCGGGCAGCCCACGGGGAGCCCCACCGGGAAGAGGCTGTAGACGTCGGAACGAACTCCGCGAACGCTCGCTGGACGAGCAGGCCCCTTTTCTGGTATCCTTTGGGATTCTTTGACTGTTTGACGACCTGCCGAAAGGCCTGATCAGAATCGTAGAGGGAGAGTTTTATGGCCCAACCCAACAAGAAACCATCCGGCAAGAAGCGAAACAAGACGAACCGACTGAAGGCAAAGCTTCGCAGGAAGAGGACCAAACAGGTCTTGCGCGTGACCCGGGGCGAGAGGAAATACTCGCACTAGCCGGCCTTGAGCAATCGAGATCGTACGCCCCCCCTTCCCCGGCTGCGAAAGACACACCCTAAAACCGATTCAAAATGAACCCACTCGCCAAGCTGCGGCTCCCCCTCTTCGTCCTGTTGTTGATCATGATTACAGGCACGATCGGGTACCGGGTCATGTACCCAGTAACGCTGGTCGACGCCTTCTACATGACGGTCATTGCCATTTCCACGGTCGGCTTTCGCGAGGTCTTTCCGCTCGACCCGGCGGGAAAGCTCTTCACCGTCTTCCTGATCCTGTCCGGACTCGGCGGGATGACGTTTACGCTGAGCTACCTTTTCCAATTCATGATCGAAGGCCATCTCCTGGGGATGGTAAAGAGGAGACACATGGAGAAGTCGCTGGAAGCCATGAAGGATCACTACATCATCTGCGGCTTTGGCAGGGTGGGCGAACAGATTGCCCGAGACTTTGAAAAGGCCGGCAAACGGTTCGTAGTGATCGACGAAAACCCGGAGGCCCTTCAGCGAATCGAGAAAAGCTCCCGCCTGTACGTGGTGGGCAACGCGACGAGCGATGATACCCTGAAGAAGGCGGGCATCGAAAGGGCGAAGGGCCTGGTTGCGGCCTCCGACTCGGACCCGGACAACGTGCTCACGACCCTTTCGGCGAGGATGCTGAACCCTGCGATCTTCATCGTTGCCCGGGCAAGCCGGATGGACGTCTTCGAGAAGCTGTACAAGGCAGGGGCCAACCGGGTCCTCTCCCCCTATCACAGCACGGGCCAGAAGATGGCTGCCATGCTCATCAAACCCCTGGTCCACGAGTATCTGGACAGCATGGCCTACGGGACGGACTTGGAGATCAGGCTGGAGGAACTGGAACTCCCGGAAGAGGCCGAGATCGTCGGCAAGACCATCCAGGAATCGGCCATCCGGAAGAGGACGGGGACCACGATCCTTGCGATCAAGAAGGGGGACGGGCGAATCCTGACCAACCCTGAAGTCTCCACGATCCTGGATCCCAAGGACCGCCTGGTCCTCGTGGGCACGCCCGAACAGCTCGAAGAGGCAACCCGGATGT
>JAQYVQ010000282.1 GCA_030145435.1 Syntrophobacteria bacterium
CGATTTCGGCGACGGCTGCAGGGTGAGCCCCAGGGACATGCTCTTCAAGTTGATCCCCGATACCGCCCCTCCGAAAAAACAGATCGAGCTGTATGAGAGCGGCAGGCTTTCGAGCAGGCTGATGCTCACCTGTGATGTGATTGGCAAGAAGGACGGGAAAGAAGAAACCATCAAGATGTGGACCAACAGTCCTGACGGGGCCGAGGCGTGTAGGAGGATTCCCGGAACCAGCGACGTTTCCTGGATGACATCCATCCCGGCATCGGTTTTCTCGCTGATGATGCTCCGGGGCCAGGTCGACCATACCGGGGTGTTCCCTCCTGAGGTATTCACCCGGAAAGAAGTGGAGATCCTCTACCAGGGTATTGAAGAGTGGGGCATCACCGTACACAAAGAAACAGAATCCGCGTAGCGTGAAGGACGGGAAGGAGCAGATACATTGAAGAAGATTCTTGTAATGGGATGCGGTGCCCAGGGAAGTACTATTGCCAAAAGACTGGATGAGGAGCCTTCGGTCGAGCAGATCGTGTGTGCGGATTACGACAGAAAGGCCGTGGAAGAACTGGAAAAGACGCTGAATAAGGCGACGGCAGTTGTCGTGGATGCCACGAAGGTGGGCGACATTGTCAAGGCAGGGGAGGGGTGCGAGCTCATCGTCAACGGTCTTGCCCCGGATTTCAACATGAACGTCATGGACGCAGCCCTACGGGTGGGCGCCCACTACCAGGACATGGCTTCAGGTCCGGTCAGTGATATCGGATTCGTCGATGCCGTGAAGAGGCAGTTCGGAAGAGATCAGGAATTCAAAGATGCGGGACTCGCGTGCCTCACCAACACCGGGTCCGCCCCGGGAATCGCCAACGTTCTGACCAGGGAGGCCGTGGACCTCCTGGAGAGCTGCAGCAGGATCGACATTTTCGTCTACGACGGCATCTGGTCGAACAAGTTCATCCCCTTCTGGTGGTCCCCGGAAACCGCTTTCGGGGACATGGCAGCCGAACCGGTGGTCTACAAGGACGGTGAGTTCATCCGCGTCAAACCGTTCAACAACCCCGAGATGACCGAGTTCAGGGGCCTGGGGCTTCGAAGAATGGTGGACCACGAGCACGAGGAACCGGTCACCATGGGTCTCCTGGCGGACAGGGTTCTCAAAGGGGTCAAAGAGGTCAACTTCCGCTACGGTGGTCCCGGTCTCGAATTGGCCGAGGATTTCTACAAGATGGGACTCCTCTCGGAAGAACCTATTGACGTCAAGGGAACAGAGATCGTACCAATGGACCTGATTTCCGCTCTCACCCCGCCGGCGCCGAAGTATCCAGAGGAGATTTCCGCCGTCCTGAAAGAGGGGATGTTTTCCGAAGAGGGAGCGTTCCTCGTCCGTGTCGAGGGGACCCGGGAGGGCCGCAATGTGCGGATCGACAGTTACGCCGGGGCCCCGGGCCTTACTGAGTCATTCGAAAAGGCGGGGATCACCCACGAGTCGTACTTCACCGGTCAGGCGGCCTTCCTCTTTTCCAAGATGTTCGTGCACGGCAAGATAACCCAGCGGGGAGTGTTCCCGCCCGAAGTACTGGAGGCGGAAGAGCGTGCCTATTACCTTGCCGAGGCCGCGAAGCTGGACATCACCGTGGACCAGTACGTCGAGACCAGACTGTATTGAGAGGCTCATCCTAGCCCGGTCTTCTCACCGGGTTTCGTGGCGAGGGTGCTTCGGCCGGCTTTGAGCCCGAGTTGGCTTCGTCGGCATCTTGGCGCCGCGCCCGGGCGGCGCTGGAGTAGTGTCCGTAGTAGCGGACGAGATGAAGCCTGGGCGCGGGAATGTGCATCAGGAGCCGGGCCAGGAGCTCTCGGGCGTCGAACGGCTCTCCGTCGGACCTGTTGGCCCTCTTGTGCCGGTATCGAGCGACAGGTCCATCGAGGTCGAGCCGTTCGAAAAAAGGTCGCCGAAACCGATGTCAGTGCCCACGGCTTCGCTTTTGGTTGCGGCCGATACGCCAAGGTCGCTGGTGTGGAAGTGTGGTTACAGCGTCTTTCCTATGTGGGCGAACTGGGCTGGGAAATCTTTGTGCCTGCTGACGAGACATGCAAGGTCTTTGCAGAACTGCAACAGGCTGGCGCGGAGTGTGGGAGCAGCGATTGGGATGGGTTTTGTCGCTGTGCCCGAGTTGACCGCGGATCGCATTGCAGAAGCGAGTTTCGAGATCGAGGTTGCCAAAGAGCGCTTCAGCGCGCAGGCCTCGTTAAGAGGCAAGACCTAGATCTCAGTCGTCTGCTTCAATCTCAATGGTTCCGTCCCAGGTATTGACCTTGTCCGAGGCCATTTCCTCCGTTAACCAGGTCGTGGTGACGCACTTTAATTCGGTAAAGAACCTTACGCCGTCCTTGCCCATGGTATGTAGATCACCAAAGAACGACTTCTTCTGCCCGGTGAAACCAAAGATCCCGAGCGGTACCGGAATACCCACGTTCACGCCCACCATGCCAGCGTGCGT
Organism: Syntrophobacteria bacterium; assembly: GCA_030145435.1. Taxonomy (GTDB): domain Bacteria; phylum Desulfobacterota; class DSWW01; order DSWW01; family DSWW01; genus S015-6. The sequence goes on from JAQYVQ010000282.1 coordinate 2,493, forward strand.
TCGTTTGGCAAATTCGCGGGCGTAGTGGCCGCTTTGCGTATAAATCGCTGAACCATTGGCGAACTCACTGTTGTTCATGACCTCCAGACCTTGTTCGAAGTTCTGGATGCGTTTTACACAGATAACGGGCCCGAAGATTTCATCCCGCCCAACCGCCATTTCTTCAGTCACGTGATCAAAAATGGTTGGCCCGAAATAAAATCCACCTTCGTATCCTGGCACTTCAGGGTTGCGACCATCAAGAACGAGTTGAGCGCCTTCGTCGACACCCGTTTGAATCCAGTCGCTGACATACTTCATGTGGCCCTCGTTCACTAGCGGTCCAAGGCCAGTGCTCTTGTCATAGGCCGGCCCCAGTTTTAGTTCGGAGGAGAATTGCACCAGGTAGTCAACCAACCTGTCGGCAATACTCTCTTCAACACAGATAACCGGAAGCGCCATGCACCGTTGACCGGCACAACCGCAGAAGGCGTTGACAATTCCTCTGGCTGTCCTTTCCAGCACACAGTCTTTTAATACCAGGGCGTGGTTCTTGGCTTCGGTCAGCGCTTGAACCCGTTTGCCATTGGCAGCGGCTGTCGAGTAGATATGCTGGCCAACTTTGGTTGAGCCAACAAAGGAAACACCAACGATATCCGGATGTTCGAGCAGAATTTCGGCTTCATTCCGGCTGGTGGTCACTATGTTCAAGACACCTTCAGGGAGCCCCGCCTCATACCACAGCTCCGTGATGCGCATCGATGTTTGAGGAACAAAACTGGCGGCCTTCAGGACGAAACAATTTCCCGCGGCGATACAAATCGGCGCCATCCAGCCCTGCGGGATCATCGCCGGAAAATTCCAGGGGGCGATGCCGGCGAATACACCAACCGAATGGTGATACATGGTCGTATCGTAATCGGTGCTGGCGTCCATCAGGGACTCGCCCTTCATGAGATGCGGCATGCCACAGGCAAATTCGACGACTTCAACGACTTTTAAGACGTCTCCCTTTGCTTCTTCCCAGGCCTTCCCCATTTCCCTGGCCAGAAGCTCAGTCAATTCATCCAGGTTTTCTTCAAGTAGTGTCTTGAGTTTGTACAACACCTGAACACGTTTGACCACCGGGGTATTGGACCACCCCGGATAAGCCGCCTTGGCTGCCGCGACTGCTGATTCCACTTCTTCTGCTGTGCACTGTGGGGCCTGCGCAATCACCTCGCCCGTGGACGGGTTGAAGCAGTCCATATA
>JAQYVQ010000316.1 GCA_030145435.1 Syntrophobacteria bacterium
CTGCCGCTATGTTTTCAAGACCGACCGACTAGACGGTTTCCTCCTTCTCAACGAAGCCCGCTTCCCGCATCTTCTTGATCGCACAGAACTCGGCGCACATGGTGCAGACGTCTTCATCCTCGGGAAGGCTGCTGCCCCTCATTTCCCTTGCCTTCTCAGGATCGATGGACTCCCGGATCTGGCCTTTCCAATCCATCTTCTTCCTGCATTCGGCCATCCTCCGGTCCCACTCGTACGCACCCGGAAGCCCCTTGGCCAGGTCTGCCGCGTGGGCCGCGATCCGCGAGGCCATGACCCCGTCCCAGACATCCTGTGGCGTGGGAAGCCTGAGATGCTCCGAGGGCGTGACGTAACAGAGAAAATCCGCGCCGGCAGAAGCTGCCAATGCACCGCCGATGGCCGCTGTGATGTGATCGTACCCGGGCGCTATGTCCGTCACGATGGGCCCGAGCACGTAAAAGGGCGCACCGTTACAGAGCTTCTTCTCGAGCATCACGTTCGTGGTAATCTGGTCCAGGGGCACATGCCCCGGGCCCTCGATCATGACCTGAACGCCTGCCTTCCGGGCCCGCTGAGCCAATTCCCCGATAATGATCAGTTCCTGGATCTGCGCGCGATCGGTTGCATCCGCCACGCAACCGGGCCGGAAGCCATCCCCAAGGCTCAAGGCTGCGTCACAGGAGTGAGCGATCTCCAGCAGGCGGTCGAACTTCTCGAACAGCGGGTTCTCTTTGTTCTGGGAAACCATCCACTCGATGTGGAAGGAGCCCCCCCGACTCACCACGTCCATCAGACGCCCCTCCGCCTCCATTCGGTCCTTGGAAAGGAGGGTGACGCCACAGTGGACGGTGAGGAAATCAACGCCATCGAGGACGTGCCTCTCGATTACCTCGAACAAGGTATCTGGGTCCATGTCCACCAACCGCTCTCCCTTCGCGACCGTCTCGAGGGCGGCCTGGTAGAAAGGGACCGTTCCGATCGGAAGTGGTGTTGTCTTCATGATCTCTTTTCGGATGAGGTCGATGTCCCCGCCCGTGCTTAGGTCCATCAAGGTATCGGCCCCGGCCTTCCAGGACCGAAGGGCCTTCTCCTTTTCAGCCTCCAGATCCGCGCTGTCCCTCGAGGTTCCGATGTTTGCATTCACCTTGGTACGTAAGCCCTCGCCGATGGCAACGGGGTGGACATTACCATGTCGGGTGTTGCTCAGGAGGATGATCTTTCCTTCTGCAATACCGCTTCGAAGCTTCTCCACGTCCACCCCCTCCTCCTCCGCCACCCGCTTCATCTGATCGGTCAAAATCCCCTTTCGGGCACTCTCCAATTGTGTCAGCATGTCTACCTCCTAAAGCATCCGTGTCACAGGTTCCCCGGAAGCAATGCCCGGGCACGCTCAAGAGACCTGCGTCACAGAACGATTTGTTTTCTCGGATTCCGTGGCCGGGTAATCGATCCTCTTGTGGAGGATCCGGAGAAGCGTCTGGGCGATCGCTGACTCCATTCGAGCCAGGCTCCGCGTGGAAAACCCACACTGATCGAACTGCCCATCATCAAACTTCTTGACCACCACCCCGTGCACCTCCTGCCGAACCTCGACCGGATCCGTTGTCGTGAGGAGCCGGCCCACAGCCTCCACGACATCCGCGATCATCAGGATCCCCGACTCCACCCTTCGGGGTTTCGGGCCCCCGTACCGGAAGAAATCGGGGCTGCAATCCAACCCCGGCTGGTCCTTCTTGGCCTTTGAGTAGAAGGCCTCCTGGACGGTGGTTCCGTGGTGCTCTGCGATCAGGTCGATGACGGCCTGAGGCAACCGGTACTGTTCCGCGATTTCGATGCCGTCCCGCACATGCGACTTGAGGAGCTCGCAGCTGGAGTTCGCGTCTATCGCGTCGTGCGGGTTTTCCCTGTTGTTTTGATTCTCGATGAAGAACTCCGGTTGCACGATCTTGCCGATGTCATGGTAGTAGGCACCGGCCCTGACCAGATGCACATCCGCACCGACGACTTCGGCCGCCACACATGCAAGGTTGGCCACCCCGAGGCTGTGATAATACGTGCCAGGCGCCTTTTCCTGGAGTTTCTTCAGCAGGGGATGGTTCAGGTCGGCAAGGTCACGAAGCCGATCGGCCGTAGCCAGGCCGAAGAGCTTTTCACCCAGGGGTGTAACCAACACCGCTATGAGCCATGCGCCTGGGGCGCTCAAGAAGGCCTGGGGAGCCAGGTCGATCATCAGGGCCTGGTTCGGAAAGGCGTCCCGGAGCAGTATCACGCAGCACAGGAGCAGAACGTTGACCCCTCCCACCAGAAGGGAGTAAAAGAAAAGCCCGATCCTCTTGCTCGTACGCGCTGCACACAGCACGAGGAGCGTGCCACCGATCAGGTAGTACAGGAAAAGGCCCATGTCGAAGGAGGTCAGAAACGAAGCGTAAATGGATGTCAGCGCAACGGCCAGCAAGGCCACGGGCAGGTCGAGCAGGAGGGCCACCACCAGTCCGACGGCCCCAACCGGTATGGCCACACCATCCAGATTCGTGAAAAGGTAGAGCGCTTTGGCGAGCAACAGGACCGAAACCATGACAAAGAACAGAAGCAGATAGTGCTGGGCCTGCGGACGATCCTCCCATATCCGTCTCCGCACCAGGAAGAGGAAGATGAGCGTCAGGAGAAAGAAGGGCAGAAACGACCCTGCTCCTACCAACAGCGAATCCGGCCTGGACCGCTTGTCCACGCAGTCCTGCACCCGGTACTCATCCAGCGGCGTGACAACCTTTCCCCGGGGGACGAGGAGGTCGCCTCTCTGATAGACGATCCTCTTCTTCTCCGACCCTTGCAACCGGATCGCAGACTGAAGTTCCTGGTTCTCGGCCGAGTAATCGATGTTGGGCTCGACGAGGTCGTTCAGGTTCATCAACAGCGCTTCCCGCAGGACAGGGCTCAGGTCGAGCAGTTCCAGCCTTTCCTCGAGAACCCTTCGAGCATCCGAGAGGCGGGTCATCTCGGAGACGGCGACGGTTCTGATTCCGGGACTTCCGGTCGACCGGAGGCGAAGTATGGCGGATCCCTCCAACTTCTCCGTATCGGACAATATGCCGGCATCTAGAAGCTCTCGCAGGGAGGTCGTGAGCAGGCCCTTCACCTTGTCCATGTGGCGGTACCGGAGGATCTCCGACTCGGCCTCTGCGCTCGTCCCGGGGCTCAGCTGTTCCCGCAGGCACGCACGCGCCTTCTTGCGGCTCTCCGCATCTGTCTCGCGGCACTGCTCGAGCCCGTTGAAAAACTCCTCCCATCGCGCAAGGATCTGCCTGGATTTCCCGGAATCGTAAACATAGATCGGGACAAAGTCTTTCAATTCCTGTTCAACGACCTTCTGAAGGGCCGCTTCTTCGTTGAAAACGAAATCATACGGTGCACGTATGGCCTGGGGAGAGAGTTCTCCTACGCGGGGGACACGAACCGGCAGGAAGTACTGCTCGAAAAACGTCATGAAGACCGCCAGCAGGAGCACCAGGAGCCCGGGGACCCAGAGGACTCCCTCCGTCCTCGCGCGTGCACGAATCGGCGGGTCCTCGATTGCGTCTCTTATGCTGGGTTTCTGCGGAGGCACGGCTGACCCCGACGACGTGGGTTGGAAGGCTAGCAGGAATTATGGTGGAGATTGCTCTATCGGCTCTCCTGAATGGTAAAATATCAAGGTAAAACAACCCGTTCCAAATGTCAACGAAGATCCCCGAATCGGTCCGTATCCTGCTCGTGCGACCCTTGTACCCGGGGAACGTAGGCTCCGTGGCCAGCGTGGAGAGAAAAACCAAGGTGAAAGGGGAAAGGGGAAAGGTAAAAGGGCAGGATCAAGTATTGAAGAGGGAATCAAGGAGACTTTCGCCACTAGCTGGCCGTTTGCCTTTTAGGAATACCTCCTCAGAACGTCAACCATCCCTTGACCCTTTCACCTTTCACCTTCTTCCCTATGGCGATGCGTGCAACGCTCAGGATGGGCGTTTTGGGGTGGCCTGCTAGGGGAAGACAGCAGAAAAAACCCGCAGGCTGTTCTCGCCGAGGATCCCCCGGATCGCCTCCGGAGAGAAGCCCCGGCGGAGCATGCAGTCCGTGACCCGAACCGTGTCCGTGATGTCCTTGATCCCTTGCGGAAGGGAGGGGATCATTCCGTCCATGTCGCTTCCCAGGGCGGCATGCTGCCAGCCGATCGTCTTGCAGATGTGCTCCAAGTGGTCCACCACTGCATCCACCGGGGCGCGTAGGCGGCCCGTGAGAAACTCCGGGCTGTAGATCACCCCCACCACACCCCCTGTGTCGGCCACGGCCTTCAGTTGAACATCGTCGATGTTCCGCCAAAGCTCATGGACCCCTGTCACACCGGTGTGAGAGACGATCACAGGCGCCCGGCTCCTTCGAGCCGCCTCCAGAAAGCCGTCACGACGGAGATGGGCGAGATCGACCACCATCCCCAGGTCG
>JAQYVQ010000389.1 GCA_030145435.1 Syntrophobacteria bacterium
CGAGGATCTGCGCGCTGCTGCAGATCTTGTCAAGGGCAAGAAGGTGCACCCTTCTGTGCGTGCCCTTGTTGTCCCCGGATCCGAGGAGGTCCGCCGAGTGGCAGAAGAGGAGGGCCTGGGCGACCTGTTTCAAGAAGCAGGATTCGAGTGGCGGTTTGCCGGATGCTCCATGTGTCTCGGAATGAACGATGACATTCTGGCGCCCGGGGAACGGTGCGCCTCCACGTCCAACCGGAACTTCGAAGGCAGGCAGGGAAAGGGAGGCAGGACCCACCTGGTCAGTCCGGTCATGGCAGCGGCAGCGGCCCTGGAAGGGCGTTTTGTGGACATTCGTGATTATCTGTAGGAGGGTATCTTGCAGCCCTTAAACACCCACGAGGGGATTGTGGTTCCACTCGACCGGTCGGACGTTGACACGGACCAGATCATCCCGAAGCAATTCCTGAAGAAGATAACAAAGACGGGGTTTGGCATTCACCTCTTCCACGATTGGAGATACCTCGACAATGAGGGCAAAGAGGAGAACCCGAAGTTCCCCCTGAATCAGCCACGATACAAAGGGGCGAGCATCCTCCTAACGCGCGACAATTTCGGTTGTGGGTCCAGCCGGGAACATGCGCCCTGGGCGCTCCTCGACTTCGGCATTCGTGTGGTGATTGCCCCCTCCTTCGCAGATATCTTCTTCAACAACTGTTTCAAGAACGGGATCCTGCCAGTGATCCTTGGGCAAGAAGAGATCGACAGGCTCTTCGTCTACGTGGAAGGGAACGATGGGGCCAGGCTTACGGCCGACCTGGAGACCCAGGAGGTCAGGGCGCAGGATGGCAGTGTGGTTTCCTTCAGCGGGGTAGACCCGTTCCGCAAGGAATGCCTGATGAACGGTTGGGACGACATCGAGCTCAGCCTGAAGCAAGAAGAGAGCATTCGAGCCTTTGAAACAAGGCACGAATCGGCCCACCCCTTCTATTTTCGACTGGCGTAGTCCCCCACGGCGGCCTGCATCTGGCCCACCTGCGTAGTCTTGTGTCGTCGAACCGCCTCGAGGAAGTACGCGTGGAAACGATTGTCCTGGGTGAGCTCAGGATGGAAGGAGAGACCGAGGATGTTGCCCTGTTCCACGGCCACGGGCTCCCCCTCGTGAGAGGCAAGCACCGAGACATCCTGGCCGATCCGGACGATGCGGGGCGCCCGAATGAAGATCGCGCGAAAGGGATCCGGAGGGCCGGAGGCAACTGCGAAACGTGGGACAGCGAGGGGGGTCTCGAAGCTGAAGACCTGCCGCCCGTAGGCATTCCGGCGCACATCGACGTCCAGGAGCTCCAGCGATGAGCCCGGTTCTCCGTCGATGCATTTTGCCAGCAGGATGAGACCTGCACAGGTAGCCAGGATGGGAATGCCCTGTCTGCCGAGCCTTGCCAGCGGGTCCCACAACCCGTAAGAATGTGCCAGCTTTCTCTGGGTGGTGGTTTCTCCCCCCGGCAATATCAGGCCGCCGCATCCGTGGAGGTCTTCCGGTTGTCGGACCTCGACGGCCGGGATGCCGAGACTTGCCAGCACCTCTTCGTGCTCACGGAACGCCCCCTGAAGGGCAAGGACTCCGATCTTCATGCTCTCTTCGATCTTCGAGGATTTGTTTCCCCAAAAAGGGGGAGGATGGCTCCGGCTACCAGCCGCGTACGGCGAGCCGCTCCGAATCCGGGATGTCCGAGACCTGACTGCCTCGCATGGCCACTCCCAGTCCGCGGGAGACACGAGCAATCCTGGCCGGATCGTTGAAGTGCGTGGTTGCCTCTACGACTGCCTTGGCGCGGGCCGCAGGGTTCTCTGACTTGAAGATCCCGGAGCCTACAAAGACGCCGTCCGCTCCCAGCTGCATCATGAGAGCGGCATCCGCAGGGGTGGCAACGCCTCCGGCCGCGAAATTGACCACAGGAAAGCCCCCCGTTCGGGCGACCTCGATGACGAGTTGCACGGGGGCTTGAAGCTCTTTGGCCGCAGCGTACAGTTCATCCGGCCGCAGGGACTTCACCCACCGGAGCTGTCCCTGGACCTTCCGCATGTGCCGAACCGCTTCGACGATGTCTCCGGAACCCGCCTCCCCCTTCGTCCGGATCATGGCGGCCCCCTCCGAAATCCTCCGGAGGGCCTCTCCGAGGTTCCGGCACCCGCACACGAAGGGCACCTTGAAGTTGTGTTTGTCGATGTGGTTCTTCTCGTCTGCAGGGGTCAAGACCTCGGATTCGTCGATGTAATCGACCTCCAGGGCCTCGAGGACTTGTGCCTCCACGAAGTGCCCGATGCGTGCCTTGGCCATCACCGGGATCGTGACCGTTTCCTGGATCCGTACGATTACCTCGGGATCCGCCATGCGGGCCACTCCCCCTTCAGCTCGGATGTCAGCGGGGACCCTTTCGAGGGCCATCACTGCACAAGCACCCGCGTCTTCCGCGATCTTGGCCTGTTCAGGGGTAGTTACGTCCATGATGACCCCGCCCTTCAGCATCTGGGCCAGGCCTTTTTTTGCTTCCCAGGTCCCTCGTTCTTCTCCCATGGTCTTCTCACCATCCTTCTCGTCTCGATCGTGTCGAGGACGAACTGACGCTTGCTGGATTCCTGCCCGGGGGGCTTCTCCGTAGTCCTGTCTCGAGCAACCCCTTATGGAAACAGGGGCCTTCGATGGGGCAGGCGAACGACAACACTATTCACATAGGTAACAGAAGGGTTACGGCTTCGTCAATAGCAGGCCGCTTAAGAGCACCTTGATGCGAGGTCAAAGGTCAAAGGGCAAAGGGCAAAGGTTAAAGGGGTGGTTTATGAACTTGATGAAGATATTCGTAAACAGGTGAACGGCTGAGAGCAAAGGCCCCCTAGAATTCCCTCTTCAATACGTGATCCATCCCTTTGACCTTTACCCTTTCACCTTTGACCTGCAGGGGCAAGGGCAGCGCCGAAGATGGGCGTTTTCGGCCGGCCTGTTAGAGCCAATAAAGGTATTTACGGCACTTGGGACAGACCTCGAGCCCCTCGTTCTGCTTGGATTCCTGTACAAACAGGGTCGGGAGCTGCATGAAACATCCGTAACAGACACCGTCGTTGACCGGCGCGATGGACCTGCCATACTTTGCGAACAGGCGGTCGTAGTGACGGAGCGTATCCGGCGAGACCTGTTCCCGCAGTTTGTCGTGGGCCTGC
>JAQYVQ010000424.1 GCA_030145435.1 Syntrophobacteria bacterium
GACAGAGAGGATGCCATGGACGATATTCGGATAGATGCAATCTTCGAGAAGCTGCGCGGCCATGACGCGCACACGATTCTCGAGGGCCTCATCGAATTGAATCGATCGATCCCGAAGCTCGACAGCGACACTCGAAAGAAGCTTGCCTCGGCCGTTTCCAGCCTGTTCTACATCGATACGGTCGACATGCCCGAATTCACCACCGTGGTGGACATGGCGGTGAAGGTGGTGGCCGGGATGGGGCCCGAACTCATCCCGTACCACTTGCAGGAGATGCAGGGTACGGACTTCAAGGCGCTCCTGTGTTATGCCCGGGTGCTTGCCGCCCTTGGAACCGATTCGATCAACCCGATCGTCGAGGCCTGTGAACGCTCAGAGGAGAACCACCTGCTCGTCGGGGCGATCTATGCTCTGTCGAAGATTCGGGACGAGTCGGTCTTGAAAGGCTTCCCCCTGATCGTCGGACTCTGTGAGAATCCGGCGAAGGAAGTGCGCGACACGGCCGTGCGAGCCCTCGGCAAGCTCGTGCAGCATTTGCCCCCCTCCTGCTTCTCGCCGGACCAGAGGAACAAGGCCTTCGAAGCGCTGATGGGGGCCACGCACGATTCGAGCCCCGGGATCCGAGCCAAAGGCGTCAGGGGCCTGGGGAAGATGGAGGGCCGAGGTCTGCTCGACCCGCAGACTCGGGAGAAGACACACGAGCGAATCCGCCAAGTTCTGGGCCGGCATGAAAACTATTCCTGGGACACGGCCTACATCGTGAGGCGGGAGGCGGAAGAGGCCCTCGAGCATTTCGCAGGCTGAAATCAACCCGAGACAGGGAACCAAGATGAAAACCTACGAAATCATTCACAGGGAACAGATAGCCGAACGGGTCAAGGTCTTCATCGTTTACGCCCCGTTGATTACGAAGCACTGCCGGCCGGGCCAGTTTCTGATCGTCATGGTCCACGAGAACGGCGAGAGGATCCCATTGACGATCGCGGATTTCGATCAAGAAAGAGGCGTGGTTGAAATCGTCTTCCAGGAGGTCGGCAAATCCACGGTCCAGCTCGGTGCGATGGAAGCGGGAGAGTGCCTCCACGCAATGGTCGGGCCCCTCGGCCATGCGAGCGAGATCACCGGATGGAAGGGGGTCGTAGCGGTGGGGGGAGGCATCGGCGTCGCGCCGGTCTTCCCGATCGCGCGAGGGTGCAAGCAGAACGGAGCCCGGGTGACGAGCATCATCGGGGCCCGCACGAGCGAATTGCTGATCTACGAAAAGAAGATGCGTGCCATCAGCGATGAGCTGATCGTCTGCACGGACGACGGCAGCTACGGTCGACAGGCCATGGTGACCGAACCCCTCCGGGAGTTGTTGGAAACAGAAGAGGAGATCGATCTTTGCGTGGCCATCGGCCCCGCCATCATGATGAAGTCTGTTGCGGAGACCACTCGCCCTTTCGGCGTCAAGACGGTTGTCAGCCTGAACTCGATCATGATCGACGGAACCGGGATGTGCGGCGGATGCCGCGTTTCCGTGGGCGGAGAGACCTATTTTGCCTGCGTGGACGGGCCTGAATTCGATGGCCATGAGGTGGATTTCGAGCTTCTCATGGCGAGGCAGGGGATGTATCGGGACCAGGAGAAAGACGCGGCGGACGAACCATCTCACCCCTGCAGAATCGGTCTTCATCCGAGAAAGCCGGCGTAGACGGGAAGGGGTCGTTCCATGACAAAGAAGCGAAGCACCCGCGTCCCCATGCGAGCACAGGACCCCGGGGCCCGCAGCAAGAACTTCCTCGAGGTCAATCTGGGCTACACAGAGGAAGAGGCGCTCGAGGAGGCCTCACGGTGCCTCATGTGCAAAGGACCACAGTGTGTGAAAGGCTGCCCCGTAGGCATCGACATCCCCGGGTTCATCGGGCGGATCAAGGAAGGGAAGTTCAATGATGCGGCCCGTCTGATCAAGAAGAGGAATTCACTCCCCGCCGTATGCGGCCGTGTCTGTCCTCAGGAGGAACAGTGCGAAGCCCTCTGCGTGGTCGGCAAGAAGGGAGACCCGGTCGGGATCGGGAATCTCGAGCGGTTCGCGGCGGACCATGAGGCAGGCAACCCGGACGGAATCACCCTCGACATGGCCCCTGAAAACGGACACAAGATCGCCGTCATAGGTGCCGGGCCCGCAGGGCTCACCGTGGCATCCGATCTCGCGATGAAAGGCTACCGGGTCACCGTCTTCGAGGCGCTTCACAAGGCGGGTGGCGTGCTGGCGTACGGGATTCCGGAGTTTCGTCTTCCCAAGGCGATCGTTCAGAGGGAACTCGACTACTTGACATCACTGGGCGTCGAGATCCGATGCAACATCCTGGTCGGCGCCTCCGTCAGAATCCCGGAGTTGTTTGCCGACGGCTACCGCGCGGTCTTCATCGGCACGGGTGCGGGTCTGCCGAGGTTTCTTGACATCCCGGGCGAGAACCTGAATGGCGTTTACTCGGCCAACGAATACTTGACCCGCTCGAATCTGATGCGGGCATACGATTCAGAGGAGGCGGACACCCCCATCGCTCACGGCAAGAGAGTGGCCGTCTTCGGAGGGGGAAACGTGGCCATGGACGCAGCGCGCACTGCGCTGCGACTTGGTGGGGACGAGGTGCACCTCTTCTACCGCCGCTCTCGGGAAGAGATGCCTGCGCGAAAGGAGGAGGTCCATCACGCAGACGAGGAAGGGATCCTCTGGCAGTTCCTGACCGCTCCCCTCGAATTCATCGGCGACGAGAAAGGGCGGCTAAAGGCCCTGAGGAGCCAGCGAATGGAACTCGGGGAGCCGGATGAGAGCGGGAGGCGTAGGCCCGTCCCGATCGAGGGGGGAGGGTTCGTCACCGAGATCGATACGGCCATCGTGGCCATCGGAAACGACTCGAACCCGATCCTGACCCGGAGTATGCCGGAGATCGACACCAACCGCTGGGGGAATGTCGTCGTCGAGGAGCCGACCGGACGAACCAATTGCCGGGGAATCTTTGCGGGTGGAGACATCGTCACGGGAGCCGCCACCGTCATCCTCGCCGCAGGCGCGGGCCGGACCGCCGCGAACGCAATCCACGAATACGTTCAGTGGATCACCTGGGGGGAGGATACGAGAAAGCTCACGTAGTCCTGAACATAGCTGCCGTACGATACAACTCTAGCTCGTTGAAAAAGTGGCTGGAGGCTGTTCAAAAAGTTCCAGATGCAAGGCAGGCAAAGCATGCCCCCGCGCAGGCGGGGGTCCATGTAACGATGAGGCGTACTTCCTGTACGTTGAATGACGAGGGATGAAGCCGAACGCCGCAGATGGGACTTTTTGGGCAGCCTCCTAGGGGAAGCAAAGATTGATGCTCAATCCGATCCGAAGGGTCTCCCGTCTGCTGCTCGATTTCCGGCATCTCGCCTGGATCAGCTCTGCCGTGTTCTTTGTGATCCTGGGGACCGCTCTGTTCTTTGTCTATCAGAACTGGGGCATCATGCACGAGCAGATCAACAGCGACTTCAACGCACAGCAGTTGATCCTCGCGCATCAGGCCGCGTCTGAGATCGATATGGATCTCGAGGACATCCAGGTCGAGATCACGATCCTGAAGAAACTCCTGGCCGAGGCCCCCGAGAGTGCGCGGGACGAAGCGATGCAGTCGGTGGTGGATCGAACCCGGTCCAAGGGGTTGATCGAGATTGGATTCGCGAACGCGGAGGGGGAGATCCTGGCGCGCGAGCCGTCGAGTGGCCCGGCCTGGTCCGACTCAACGGGTTTTCTCGAAGATTGCAGGTGGGGCGAAGAAGGGCACATGGTCCTCGGGCCCCTTCGCATGGACGAGCAGTCCACGGTAACGAGCGTTTTGTGCTCGAGGATGGATTCACCTGAAGCGGAGGGAAGTCTGCTCTTCGCCCGGCTGGATGTGTCCCGGCTCATCGCGAGCGTGACCCGGTCGATCCGATCCGGCCGGACAGGCTACGCGTGGGTGATCGATGAGAACGGCGTCTTCCTCTACCACCCGGACAAGGAGTTCATCGGCCAGAGCGCCTTCGCGATTCGCGAAAAGCGAATGCCCTACGTCAGCTTCGCCCAGATCAACCACATTATGAAGGAACGGATGTTTCGGGGGGAGGAGGGCACCGGAGTTTACATAAGTGGGTGGCATCGCGGAATCGAGGGGCAGATGACGAAGTTGATCGCCTTTACTTCGGTGAAGACGGCTGCCCTGACGCCGGAAAGCATGTGGTCCGTGGCGGTGGTAGCGCCGATCAAGGAGGTGGCCGAACCGGTCCGCCTCGTGTACAACCGCCATGCAGCGGTGGGAGCGGCCTTGATCGCGAGTATGTTCCTCTTCGGCCTGCTCATCGCGGTCTACCAGAATCGTATGTCCGATGCCCTCAAGGTGCGGGTCAAGGAAACCGAGGCGGACCTGCACGAGAAGGAACGAATCTACCGACGCATCGTGGAACAGGCCACGGACCTGATCTACATCCTCGATCGCGATACCCGGGTGAGCCTGGCCAAC
>JAQYVQ010000459.1 GCA_030145435.1 Syntrophobacteria bacterium
TGCCCTCTACTTGCTCAAGGCCCTCGAAGACGGGGTGGACGGCGTGTATGTGGCAGGCTGCGAGGAAGGGGACTGTCATTTTCTCGTTGGCAACATAAGGGCCAAGAAGCGCGTGGGGTACGTGAAGTCGATCTTGAAGGACCTGGGCATCAACCCGGGGCGGGTCGAGATGTTCAACATGTCGGCCGCCGACGGGCCGAGGTTCGTCGATGTGGCGCGCGCGTTCACTGAACGGATCAAAGCCCTGGGACCGAGCCCGATCAAGACCGGCAAGGGGAGCGAGCCCACCGAGGATGTGGCTGAGAAGAAACAGGAACCAGAGGGCGGGGAGCAGGCGAACAAGCCCGCCGGCGAGCAATCAGCCCAACCGGCTGCGTGAAAAGTGAACGCAACGTAGCATTCCCTTCTCCCCTCTGGGGAGAAGGTCAGGATGAGGGGGGCGTCTATCACACCCTCACTCCCCGCCTTCGCGGGGACAGGCTCTAACCCTCAAGGGAGAGGGAATAGCCTCGATGGCAGGTGCACAGTTTGATTGCTTGGGTGGCCTTCTAGAGGGCCCATGAACGGATAGAAAAGGGGAGGCTTCAAATGATCATCGGACATCGAAAGCCGTTGGAAGAGATCCTCCAAATGATCGAGCCCTTCGACAAGATCGCCCTGATCGGCTGCAAGGGTTGTGTGGCTGTTTGTGCCGCGGGCGGCGAGAAGGAGGTCGGCATTCTTGCTTCCGCCATCCGGCTGGCGCGCAAGAAGGACGGTAGGGATATCGAGGTAAAGGAGATAACCCTGGAGAGGCAGTGCGATCCGGAATACATCGAGCAGGTCGAGGGGTTTGTGAACGACTATCAGGCCGTCCTCTCGATCGCATGTGGTGTGGGCGTCCAGTACATGGCGGAGCGCTACAAGGATGTCCCGGCCCTTCCCGGGTTGAACACGGATTTCATGGGGGGCTCCCAGGAGCAGGGGATCTGGGTCGAGAGGTGCCAGGGGTGTGGAAACTGCGTCCTGCACCTGACCGGAGGCATCTGCCCGATCACGCGTTGCTCGAAAAGCATTCTCAACGGCCCCTGCGGTGGGTCTTCGGGAGGCATGTGCGAGATCGACCCGGAGGTGGCCTGTGGCTGGCAGCTGATCATTGATCGCCTGGAGGCCCTCGGGCTTCTCGAAACAATGTACGAAGTGGTGGCGCCCTACAAAGACTGGACGACAAGTCGAGACGGCGGGCCGAGAAAGATCGTCAGGGAGGACATGAGAGAATGAAAACAGCCAGTCGCCTGGAAAAGATACTGGAAAGTGGGGCTTTCGCTGTCACCTCCGAGTGCGGGCCTCCCCGGGGATCAGACCCTCAGGTGGTCCGAGACAAGGGTGAACTCCTCAGGGGGTCCGTGGATGCGATCAACGTGACGGACAATCAGACCTCGGTCGTGAGGATGTCCTCCATCGCCGCGTGCGTCATCTTGAAGGAGATGGGGCTCGAGCCGATCTGTCAGATGACGACCCGGGACCGGAATCGTATCGCCATCCAGAGCGATCTTCTGGGCGCTGCGGCCCTGGGGATGAGCAACCTTCTCTGCCTCTCAGGCGACCATCAGCGATTCGGCGACCATCCGACCGCCAAGAATGTCTACGACATAGACTCCATTCAGCTGATCCACGCGGTTCACCAGATGCGGGAAGAGGGGAAATTCATCAACGGGGAAGAGATCAAGACACCGCCAAAGTTCTTCATCGGTGCGGCTGCCAACCCCTTTGCAGACCCTTTTGCGATCCGCGTCCCGAGGCTTGCCAAGAAGGCGGCAGCAGGGGTGGACTTCATCCAGACCCAGTGCATCTACAATATGGACAAGTTCAAGGAATGGATGAAGGGTGTCGTGGACCGTGGCCTTCACGAGAAGGTCAAGATCCTCGCCGGGGTCACCCCGATGAAGAGCGTCGGTATGGCGCAGTACATGAAGAGATCCGTGCCCGGCATGGATGTGCCCGATGCGATCATCAAGCGCCTGCGGGATGCGGGCAAGGGAAACGCCGCCACGGAAGGGGTCAAGTTTTGTGTGGAGCAGATCCAGGAACTCAAGGAGATGGAAGGCGTGGCCGGCATACACCTGATGGCCATTGAGTGGGAGGAGAAGGTTCCCGAGATGGTGAAGGCGGCCGGTCTTTCCCCGAGACCCGAGGTATAAAGCGCGATCCCCTGTCACGGCTGAGATTTCCTCGCGCTCCATGTTCCGGCAACATAGTCCCTCGTCCCACACGGCGGAACTTGGGCGCAGGGCGCGAGTCCTTCGGCATGCACGCGGGGACTCGGGAAGCCTCCACGAGTCGCACTTCGAAAATCACATCCGTGACAGGGGATCCCATCAGATGCCCACGCCTGCCCCAAAGAAAAGAGGGGCCGGGAGGTGGGGCCCTTTGACCTTTCACCTTTTTCCTTCTGACCCCTGACCCCCGACCCCTGAACGTGAGTCTCCCGGCCCCGTCCAAATACTCCCAAACCATGAAAAAATGCATCCAAGCATAAAGGGTGGTTCGGTTGATCCTCAGTAGGTCACCATAGTATGTTGTGTTCCTTCTCAGTGGGGAGACAAGCCTTGATCCTGGGTTACAGCAGCAACGCCTTCAAAAAGCACTCGGTCTATGAGGCCATAGAGAAGATCGGCCGACTGGGCTTCCGTGGGATCGAAATCATGTGCAAGAGGCCCCATGTCCATGCTTCGGACTTTGGCGAGGCGGAGTGGCCTCGGCTCAAATCGTTCATCGAGGCGGAGAGCCTCAAGGTGATCAACCTGAACTGCTCGAGCCTTTTTTCCGTGGGGAACGGTCACCCCTCCACGCAGGCCGGCTCCCCGGAGGAGGACCTCGAAGACCGGATTGCCCATACACTGCAAGCCCTGCGGCTGGCCTCCTACCTCGGATGCCGGAACATCTCGATTCCGACAGGGACGCCTCCGCAGAACCTGACGAGGGAAGAGTTCAAGGCCCTGTTTCGCCAAAGGCTGGAAAGGGTGCTTCCTCTGGCGGAGTCGCTGGCGGTGGACATTCTCGTCGAGCCG
>JAQYVQ010000514.1 GCA_030145435.1 Syntrophobacteria bacterium
GGGCCCAGGGCGCATGCCCCGACGCAGTTCACGGTCTCGAGGGTAACCTGCATATCCTTTGTGGTCTCTCCCGCCTTGATCTTCAAGCCCCGTTCGAGGGCCTCCAGGATACGGGGTGCGCCCCGCACGTGACAGGCCGTCCCCAGGCACACGTGAAGCTCGTGTTTTCCCCGTGGCTCGAGGCTGAAGGCACGGAAAAAGGTGGCGAGATGATAGACCCGGCTCAGGGGAATATCCAACTTCGTGGCCAGGGTTTCCATCACGTCCTGCGGCAAGTAGCGGTAGGTCTGCTGAACGTCCTGGAGAATGGCAATGATGTCGGTGGCATCATTGCCGTAACGTTTGAGAATCCGGTTGACTTCCTGGGTCGCCATCTATCCTTTCCCCCTGTGAACGCCGGCTATTTCTTCGATCGGGCGGCCGTTTTGCCCTTCTTCGGCTTCTGTTTGGTGGCCTTCCGGCTTGCTTTGTCTTCCTCGGAGGTCATGCGCACCTTGGCCCTGAGTTTCTCAAAGTTTGTATGGACTCTGTCTTCGATGTATTCGAGATCCTCCGGCTTCAAGTGCCGGAATCTCCCCTGGAGTCCCAGGTACTCCTTCATGGGTTTGAGCTCACCCGGGTCCAGGTTGATCGTGTACTTGCCCTGATCCACTTCGTAGAGAGGGAACACCCCGGATTCGGCGGCCAACCGTCCGAGCCGGATCGTCTCCTCCCCGGCGGATCGCCACCCCGTGGGGCAAACGGCCAGTACGTGGAGGTAAGCCGGCCCGTCTACCTCGACCGCACGCTTCACCTTCCTGATGAGGTCAAAAGGATAGCTCGGTGATGCGGTCGCCACGTATGGGATCTCGTGGGCCACCATGATCTCCGGAAGATTCTTCTTCCAGGTCTTCTGTCCCTTGCTCATCCGCCCCGGAGGCGAAGTTGTGGTCATGGCGCCAAAGGGCGTGGACGACGAGCGCTGGATGCCGGTGTTCATGTAAGCCTCGTTGTCCAGACACACATAGACGAAGTTGTGTCCCCGTTCTACGGCACCCGAGAGGGCCTGAAAGCCGATGTCCGCCGTGGCGCCGTCACCCGCGATGGCCATCACCTTGACGTTGCGCTTGGGCAGTGCCCCCTTTCTTTCCAGGGCCTTCATGCCTGCCTCGACCCCGGAGGCCACGGCCGCCACGTTCTCGAAGGCCACGTGGATCCAGGGGACGAGCCAGGCGGTCTGCGGAAACGGAGACGAGATGATCTCCGAACAGCCCGTCGCATTTGCGAGGATCACGTTCCGGCCCACGGACTTCATGATCTGCCGGAGGGCAACGGTTTCTCCACAACCCTGGCAGGCCCGCTGACCTGGCGTGAAGTACTCCCGTGAATCCAGGAGCCTGGGGACGTAGATATTCAGATTTTCCATTATTCCCTCACCCCTATCAGATCGTAGTCTCCAACAGGCCCCGGGTAGCTGTGTCCCTGCATGGCCTTCTTGACGATCGCCTCGAAGTCCTCCACCCGCACATCCCGGCCTCCGAGCCCAACCACCGAGTTGAAGATACAAGGTCTGGGTTCCGTGTCGTAGAGCAGGCTGGTCACCTCGGCCGCAACCGGGTTGGCCGCCGCACCGAAGGAGATGGCCCGGTCCATGACGACGATCTTCTTCGCCCCCCCCAGGGCCTTCAGAAGGTCATCCGACGGGAAGGGCCTCCACAGCCTGAGCTTGACGAGCCCTACGGGAAGTCCCTGGTCTCGCATCCGGTCGACGGCCACGGAGGCGGTCTCTCCGAGGGCGCCCATCGAAAGCATGAGGATCTCGGCCCCTTCGGTCTTGTACGTCTCGACGGCCTGGTACTTCCGCCCCGTAAGCTCTGCAAACTCCTGCCAGCCCTTGTCGATCGTGGCACGCGAGTTGCGGAGTGCCATCTCCTGACTCTTCTTGACCTCTGTATAGAACTCGGGCATCGCGAAATCGCCCATGGTCACCGGGTTGTCCGGGTCCAGCCGGTTAACGGGCCGGAAGGGCGGAATATACCGGGCCACCTCTTCGTCGTCGAGCAGCACGTGGGGCTCGATCATGTGGCTCAGGATGAACCCGTCCAGGTTGACGATAACCGGAAGGCTCACCTCCGGGTCCTCGGCAACCCGGAAGGCGATCAGCGTATGATCAAAGGCCTCTTGCCCGTTCTCGACAAAGTACTGAATCCAGCCGCAGTCGCGGGAGGCCATGACGTCGCTGTGATCGTTCCAGATGCTCAATGGGCCGGAAAGGGCCCGGTTGGCCACGGTCATGACGATCGGAAGCCGCATCGAGGAGGCGATGAACAGAATCTCGTGCATCAGGGCCAGCCCCTGGCTGGCCGTGGCCGTGTAGCTTCGCGCCCCGGCAGCGGAAGCCCCGACAACAGCGCTCATGGCGCTGTGTTCGCTCTCCACGCATACGTACTCTGCGTCCAGGTCGCCGTCAGCAACCAACTCCGACAGGTGCTCGACAATATGGGTCTGCGGCGTGATCGGATAAGCCGCAATCACATCGGCGTTGGCGAGCTTGACTGCCTCGGCAACGGCAATGCTGACCTCCATTCCGATTCTCTTGGACATCAACGAAACTCCTCTTCGTCTACCATTTCGAAACAACTCAGGCCAAAGGTGGCCATATAGCATTCCCGGGCGCAGATGCCGCATCCCTTGCAGTAGTCCAGGAGAATCTCCGGGTATCCCTCCGGGGTCATGACGATCGACGCGTCGGGGCAGTAGATATAGCAAACACCGCACTGGACGCAGTTGTCCGGGGTGAAGACCGGTCGCTGGCTCCGCCACCCGCCGGTAAGATACTCAGACGAACTGCCTGGATTCTCCGCAACTGCGCCGACGGGGATGTCCCTCCAGGTCCACGTCTTTTCTTTGCTGGTCAAGGCTTGATCTCCTCCTTCTCGACTTTGTCGTACGCCTCCCGCAAGGCCTTTTCGTTCTTGGCGGCAATCAGGCCGAACCGGTGGCGCAGTGGCTCCGACACGCTGTCGATATCCACGATACCGGTGGCGCGAAGCAGGGCACCGAGCATCGTCGTATTCGTGATCGGCCGGCCCAGAAGTTCCCGGGCGATGTGGGTTGCATCAACCGCCCACAGGCTCCCCTCGAAATGAAACCGTGACGCAAGTTCCTTCACCGGCTGCTTGGAGTTGACCACCAGGGTTCCTCCCGCTTTCAGCCCTTCGGTCACGTCCATGATTTCCAGCAGGGAAGAATCGAGAACGAGAACGACGTCGGGATCGTAGATCTGGGATCGCAGGCGGATCTGCTCCTCAGCGACTCTCGAGAAGGCCAGGACCGGCGCGCCTCGTCGTTCCGGGCCGAAGCTGGGAAAGGCCTGAGCAAACTTGCCTTCTTGTATGGCGGCCAGGGCGAGGAGTTCGGCTGATGTTACAGCCCCCTGCCCTCCCCTGCCGTGGAAGCGGGTTTCGATCATCTGCAGGACTCCAGTTCAAGGGGAAAATGTGGACTCTTGCGGCAAGAGACTCAGAGTCTGACGTTTCCCGGTCGTTTTGTCAAGAATTCCTATAAATCCTGTCTTCCACGGATGGCGTCGGTCAGGGTTGCGCCGTCCGTGTATTCGAGGTCTCCTCCCACCGGGATCCCCCGGGCAATCCGGGTTACCTTGACCCCGAAGGGCTTGATCTGCTCCTTCACGTAGAGGGCTGTGGCATCTCCTTCGACAACGGGGTTCGTGGCCAGGAGGACCTCTTTTATGGTTCCGTCCTTGAGTCGCTCGAGCAGCTCCTTCACGTAAATCTCGTCCGGACCGATACCATCCAGCGGGGAGATCACGCCATGAAGGACGTGGTATTTCCCGTTGAAGGAGCCGGTCTTCTCGATGGCGTACAGATCGTTCGGCTCTTCCACGACACAGACGATCTCTTCGTTCCGGCTGGGGTCCTGGCAGAGGCGGCAGGGGTCCTGCTCGGTGATGTTCATGCAGACAGAGCAGAGCCGGATCTTTTCCTTCACGTCGAGGATGGCCTGTGCGAGCTCGCGGGCATACTCCTCCGGAGAGCCCAGGATATGAAAGGCCAGCCGCGAGGCCGACTTCTCCCCGATGCCCGGGAGCTTGGTAAGCGCTTCTACGAGGCGTGTTATCGGATCCATAGACGATACCCCGGGGTCACATCAGGCCAGGGAGTTGCATGCCGCCAGTTACCTTTGCCATTTCCTCGGCCACCATCTCCTGCGCCTTCTTCAGGGCCTCGTTTACGGCAGCCGCCACGAGGTCTTGGAGCATTTCCACGTCCTCGGGGTCTACGACCTCAGGCTCGATCCGAATGGAGAGGATCTCCTGCTTCCCGTTTGCCGTGACCGCCACCATCCCGCCGCCCGCAGACGCCTCCACGGACCGCTCGGCCATCTCCTCCTGGATCTTGAGAATTTGGGCCTGCATCTTCTGGGCCTGCTTCATCATTTGGCCCAAGCCGCCAGCCTTTTTCATTACGCTTCCTCCTCTCCTGTGTCGGAGCCGAATAGCTTCACGTCCTTTATCGTTCCATGGAAGACCTCGAGGGCGGTCTTCACGGTCTGGTCGTTCCGTGCCTCGTCGACCGCGGACGGGGAAGGCTGGGCCTTTGCCCCTCCCTCTTCCGGTTCTCGCGAAGGCTTTGCCTTCGAGTCGTTCAGTCCTTTCGCTACGCAGAGCTCGAACCGTACTGCCTCTCCAAAGCAGTCCCTGGCACTCTTCGACAAGAGCGTTTCTATTTCCTGGCTGCCGAGCTGATCGAACAGGAAGGTTCCCTTCTCGCAGAAGACCTTGACCGCATCCTCGTTCACCTCCCACTGCCCCACGTCCTCGAGCAGGGCGGCCGTCATGGCCCGGTCCCTCCGGACCGTGTCGACAAAGCGCTGCCAGGCATCGGGCGCGTTCCACGGGATTTGGGGCGTGGAGGTCGCCCTGGGGGGCTCGGCCTTGTTCTTGCCCCCTTCCCGGGTCCGTGGGCCGGTGCTCGGAGCCGGCGCTTCTGCCGGCCTTGTTTGCACCTTCTTCGCCGGCGGGCTGGGGGCAGGAGCGCGCCGGGCGGCAGGCCCGGAGGGCATCGCCTCCTCGAAAGACGTGATCTTCTCCAGTATCTTCTCGAGGGGTTCCAACCGGCCGAGATGAGCCATCTTGATCAGGGTAATCTCCATCCCCATTCGTGGCAGGCTCGACCGGAGGATGTCTTCCTCGGCCTTGAGCAGTATGGAAACCAGGCGTCTCAAGTCTTCCGGGCTGGCCTGTTCCGTCTGTTTCTTCAATTCCTGGATCTCCCCGTCAGCCATGTCCAGCACGGACGAGGGATCCGGAAGAATGCGAGCCATCAGGAGGTTGCGGAAGTGCTCCGCGAGGTCCTGGTAGAACGGGTTGATGTCGTAGCCGGATCGGTAGACTTCGTCCAGTGCCTCGATGCACTCCCCGGGATCCTGTCCGAGGATCGCCTCGGAAATCCTGTAGAAGTACTCTCGCCCGGCGATGCCGAGAATCTCGGCGACCGCCTCGTCGGGCACGGAGGGGCCGCAATAGGAGATGATCTGGTCGAGCAGACTCTGCGCATCCCGCATGCTCCCATCGGCCGCCTTGGCGACCGCTGAAAGCGCACGATCATCGATCTCGTATCCCTCTTCCTGTGCCATGACCTGAAGCCGCTCAAGGATCTTGGCCCGGGGGATCCGGCGGAAGTCGAAGCGCAGACAGCGAGACTGGATCGTCTCCGGGACCTGGGGGGGTTCTGTGGTTGCGAAGA
>JAQYVQ010000544.1 GCA_030145435.1 Syntrophobacteria bacterium
ATGTCCGATGCCCTCAAGGTGCGGGTCAAGGAAACCGAGGCGGACCTGCACGAGAAGGAACGAATCTACCGACGCATCGTGGAACAGGCCACGGACCTGATCTACATCCTCGATCGCGATACCCGGGTGAGCCTGGCCAACCGGCAGGCCATCGAGGTCTTCTCCGCCCTGGTGGTCAAGGGGGATGACGGGAGCGAGGGCCCGGCGGAGGGGGATCCGGGCAGAGGACGGGTGGCGATCGGACGAAAACTGGATGAGTTCATGGGCCCCGAGGATGTGAGCTTCATACAAGGGCAAATCGACAAGGTGCTCGAGAAGAACCACAGCGTGGCCTACGAGCACACAGTCAAGATGGAAGACCGGTCGGTCCGCCTGTCCACGAAACTGATTCCGATCCGGGACGATGAGGGGCACGTGCACTATCTCCTAGGGATCAGCCGGGACATGACCGAGAAGATGGAGATGGATCAGCGGATCTACAACGCGGAGAAGCTGGCCTCCATCGGGATCCTCGCCTCCGGCGTGGCCCATGAGATCAACAACCCCCTGGCTGTCATCCTGGGGTTCACCGATTTGCTCCTCGAGCGGTTCCCCGAGGATGCACCCGAGTACGAAGACCTGAAGATGATCGAAGAGAACGCCAACCACGCCAAGAAGGTTGTGGAGAATATGCTCGGCTTCGCGAGGATCACGGAGGGGCTGGAAGAGACCGTGGACGTCAAACGGAGCATCCACACCGTCTACCAGATCGTAAAGAACACGCTGATGACCAAGAAGGTCGAGGTGCAGATCGAGATCCCCGAAGACCTGCCAAGGGTGCGGGGCGATACGCGAGAATTCCAGCAGGTGATCTTCAACCTGATCAACAATGCCGTCTCCGCACTGGATGGCGAAGCGGGCAGACTGACGCTCTCTGGGGAGGCGGACGCGGATTGGGTGCACGTGCACGTGACCGATACAGGGGTGGGGATACCGAACAGGATCAAACCCCAGATTTTTGACCCCTTCTTCACGACCAAGAAGGTGGGGGAAGGAACGGGTCTCGGGTTGTCTCTCTGCTATGGGATCGTGAAGAAGTACGGAGGGAAGATCAGCTTTACGAGCTGTTCGGCCGATGACGAGCCGGATCGGCCCACAGGCACCACGTTCGTCATCTCTATGCCTGTACACCGGGAAGAGGATTTGTAGTTGGGGAGGGAATCGATGCGACAGACAATCCTGGCTGTGGACGATGAGCCGCACATGCTCAAACTGATGGAGCGGATCATCACGGAGAAGACCCCCTACCAGATCACCACTACGAGCACTTCCCTGGAGGTGCCGGAAATCCTCGAGAAGAGCCAGTTCGACCTGATCATCATGGACTTGAAGATGCCGGGGATGGACGGGCTCGACCTCTTGCGACTCGTGAAGGAAAAGAAACGGTTCGAGGAGGTGGTGATCATTACGGCCTTCGGATCCCTCGAGACGGCGATCGAGGCGCTCTCCCTGGGCGTGTTCGACTACATCACCAAGCCCTTCAAGAAGGAACAGATCATTTTCACGATCAACCGGGTGATGCGATGGCAGCAAATGAAACGGGATGCAACCCGGATGGAAGGGATGTTCACCCTGGAGCCGTGCGACAAGGCCCGTGAAGCCTTCGAGCGGGAGTACGTGATCCGGCTGCTCGAGCGCTGTGATGGGGACCCGAAGGTCGCAGCGGAACGATCCGGACTGCCCTTGGAACGGGTCGTGTCCCTCCAGGAGGAAGAGGCATCACAGACCCACTGACGGGCGTCTCGTCCGTGAGGTGTGCAAAGGGAAGGAAAGGAGTTCTGGGATGGAGATGAAACGGGCAGGGGACATCATGATTCCCCTGGATGAGTATCCGCACCTCCCGTACTGGTTCACGCTTCGCCAGGCAACGGCGGAACTGGAGAAGTCGGAGGTGGAGATCGACGGCCGAAAATCCCTCCCGAGGGCGGTCCTGATCTTCGACGAGAAGTACCAGCTCATGGGGATGGCGCGACGGCGGGACATCATGCGGGGCCTGGAACCGGAGTTTCTCATGAGCCGGCCGATCGAGTCCCGAAAGACCCTGTTCGACGTGAAGGTGGATCCGAATCTCTCGGAACTGTCCTACGACAAGCTTCTTCAGGGGATGCGAAGACAGGCGGAGCGGCCGATCGGCGATGTGATGCGTCCCATCGTGGCTACGGTGGATGTTGAGGACCACCTGGTCAAGATCATCTATGAAATGGTCGACCGAGGCCTGAGCATCCTGCCCGTGCTCAAGGAAGGCAAGGTGGTCGGCGTCGTTCGTTCGGTGGACGCATTCCACGAGATCGCTGAGATCCTGCTGTGAGGTTGGTGCGGAAACCCGATCATTGAACTCGAAGAAGACTGCGGATTGTGATTGCGGAGAAGGTGCATGCGCTATGGCGAAAAGTGATACGAGACGAGAGAGCGTAGGGACGCGTGCGGGCGGCCTTCCGCCCAAGCCTGAAGACATCTACTTGGCCAAGGCCCGGAAAAGAATCGACTGGAAGAGGCTGACGTTCATTTTCTTGGGACTCGGTCTTTTCGCTGGTGTATATCTTTCGTCCCCCTGGCCCGATGCGGTGGACCCTGTCGGAGAGCACTTCGTCCTCACCCGGGAGGGGAAGGCAGCGTTGGCCCTTTTCTTGCTCGCGGCCACCTGGTGGGTCTTCGAGGTGGTGCCCATCGGGATCACGAGCATCACGATCGGGGTCGTTCAGGCCCTCTTCCTGATTCGTCCGGCCCGTGTGGCCTTCACGGATTTCATGGCCCCTTCGGTCTGGTTCATCCTGGGTTCCCTCGTGATCGGGATGGTCTTCACCAAGACCGGGCTGACCAAGCGGATGGCCTACAAGATGCTCGCCCTCGTGGGAGAGCGGACGAGCATGATCTACCTGGGCTGTTTCGTGATGACCGCCGCGCTCACCCACATCATGGCGCACACCGCGGTGGCGGCGACCGTTTACCCCCTGCTGATGGCCATCTATGCCCTCTACGGGGAGGAGGACAAGCCGACGAAGTTCGGAAAGGGGCTGTTCCTCGGTATGGCCTATGTGGCGGGTGCGGGCAGCATCATCACACTCCTCGGTGCCGCTCGCGGCGCGGTGGCCATCGGCTTTTTCAGGGATATCGTCGGCCGGGAGATCACCTTCTTCGAGCTGACGAAATATATGTTTCCCGTCGGCTGGCTGATGACGTTCCTGCTCTGGGGCTTCTTCATGATCTTCTGCAAACCGGAGAAGGCCACGATCCCCGGGTTGCGAGAGAGGGCAAGGAATCTGTACGCCAGGCAGGGGCCGATCTCCAGGCAGGAGATCCTGGCCCTGGTGATCGTTGGTGGGGCCGTGCTCATCATGAGCCTCCGGTCCTTCGTGCCGGCCCTGGGCGGTCTCGACAAGAGTGCCGTGATTTTGACCGGCACGATTCTGTTCTTCCTCTTTAACATCCTCACCATCGATGATCTGGAGGAAATTCCCTGGAACATCATCCTGCTCTTTGG
>JAQYVQ010000581.1 GCA_030145435.1 Syntrophobacteria bacterium
TGGGCGGATCCTTGATCGACGCGCTGTTGACGACGGCCGATGACGCGTTCGACAACGGCGAATGGGAACTCGCCGCCGATCGGATCGACAATGCGCGGCAAATCGCACGAGGTCTCCATCTCGACACTTCAGCGATCGACAATACCGCCCAGAAACATGCGGCTATGACCCGCTTCGAAGATGCCACACCGGAAGACCGGGACGCATTCCGTAGGGCCGTAGGGCACTCGGCTCGGGTCACGCTGATGAACGGGGATGTACTTTCCTGCAGGGTCGAGGCGCTCGAAGACGACACACTTTTGCTCGTGGTTCACTCCGGGTTTGAAGGCGGAGGAGTGCAGTTTTCAAAAGAAATCCCCTTGGCGACAATCCGCGAACTGCGCATATTCGACGCCGAGCGTCCGTCGGAGACGGTCCTGTCGGAGTAGTCATCACCAATTTCCTTGCCGGATTCCAGGAGAAGGAGGTCTGTCATGTTGGGAGTGGTTGGAGTACTCATATCTATTGCCCTGGTCATCTATCTTGCGTTCAAAGGATGGAGCATCATCCCCGCCTCTCTGGTGTGTTCGCTGGTCGTCATCATCACCAACAATGCTGAGATCTGGCCGAGCATCTCCGGTTCGTATGCAGATGGATTCAAGTACTTCATCGGGGCATTTTTCCTCATCTTTTTCTTCGGATCGCTCTTTGGCAGGGCCATGGGTGACAGCGGATCCGCCAACTCCATTTCGTACAAGCTGTTGAGGGTTTTTGGAGCAAAGAGGGCTCTTCTGGTTCTGATTCTCTCGACCGCGACTCTCACCTATGGCGGTGTGAGTGTATTTGTCGTGGTGTTCACGATCTATCCGATCGCGGCCGTCCTCTTCAAAGAGGCAGATCTGCCGAAAAGATTGATTGTCGGTGCGATCGCTCTCGGTGCCGGAACCTTTACAATGACCGCTCTGCCCGGTACGCCCGCAATCCAGAACCTCATACCTGCCCAGGTTCTCGGCACCCCTGCGACGGCAGCACCGGTTCTCGGCATCGTGGCAAGCGTCATCATGTTTGGATTGGGATTCTGGTATCTCTCGTGGCAGTCAAACGTCGCCAAGAGGAACGAAGAACATTTCATCCCGGGTCCCAATGACGATATGGACAAGATGTCCCTCGTCGATCCGAGCCTCCTTCCCGATTGGAGGCTCGCCTTGCTTCCCCTCATCAGCGTCATCGGACTCATCGTGATCTTGAAAAACCTGAATCCGATCTATGCAGTGACGATCGCCCTCGCAACAGGGACGTTGCTGACCTACATCCTATTCTGGAAACGAATAGAGAACCCTTTGAGAACGCTCAATGAGGGTGTCTCCCAAAGTGTGATGCCCTTGCTGAATACCGCCGCGATCGTCGGTTTCGGTTTTGTCGTCAAGGGCGTCGTCGCCTTCAAGAGCTTCGTCGACTTTGCTTTTTCGTTGCCCCTGCCACCGCTTGTATCTGCCGCCTGCGCAGTCAACATCATGGCTGGGATAACTGGTTCGGCCAGCGGTGGCTTGACGATTTTCATGAAAACGATGGGTCCCGAATACATGGGGATGGGACTGGCCCCTGACGTCTTACACCGAATCTGTTCGGTGGCGTCGGGCGGATTGGACTCTCTCCCCCACTCTGGGGCGGTCATCACGTTGCTCATGGTCATGGGCGTCACCCACAGAGAGGGATACAAAGACCTTGGAGTCGTTACCGTAGCCTTCCCCATCATGGCGACGATTGTCATTATCCTCCTTGCGATGATGGGTATTCACTGATCCATTCCCGCGAGAACCCACAGTCCCGCCCGCACGAGACAGCGGTTCCTGGAACGGGTTTGGCTACGCCAACAGCCCGAGGGCGTTAGCTGAGCCCTGAAGCCTCAACGTGCTCGGCGCAGCGGAGCAGGAGTCCACGGAACCACTGTTGGGCAGGATCCCCATCCAGCCGCTTGTGCCAGACAAGATCGTATGGGAAACCGGCGAGCGGGAAAGGTGGAGGCACAGTCTCCAGCTCGACCTGTCCCTTCATCGCCTGCACCGCCGCCCTTGGCAGAATGGCGATGTAATCCGAGCGTGCGACAAGCACCATGGCGGCCCAGAAGCTCGAAACCTTACGCGCCACCCGCCGCTCGAGGCCCAGCTCAGAGAGACGGCGGTCGATGATGCTGCCCGGCTGACCACGCGGAGCCACCAATACATGGTCCGCAGCGACGAAATCCTCGATGGCTGGAGAGGAGCAACCCGCCAGATGATGCCCCGGACGCATGATGACAGCGTACTCCCCTCGCATCATCACAAGCTTGTTGAGGTCGCCAGGCGACTCACCACGCACGGTAACCGCGCCGTCATTCTTCATGCAGAATTTCATCAACTTCTTCGCCGACGGCTACAAGACAGGGACGATCTATCAGCCTGTCGGGGACCAGAAGATCGGCTGGGTTGACGTGAGGGACATCGCGGCCGTCAACGTCGAGGTCTTACTCAACCCCGGGAGGTACATGGGGCCAGAGCTGACAACCACGGGCGGAGAGCGTCTGTCCTATACCGAGGCAGTAGAGATCATGAACGAGCGACTCGGCAAGGAATCACAGTTCGTCTCGATCACTGACGAGGCTGCTGTCGAAGCGATGAGGGGGGCACAGTTTCCGGAGTTCATAATCGACGTGATGATCAGCCTGAACCAGAGCATCCGCCAAGGCCATGCGGAAGAGGTCACGGATACCGTCGAAAAAACCCTCGGCCGGAAACCCATTGAGTTCAAGCAATTCGTCGAGGACAACATGAGCGTCTGGCTCTGACATGATCCGGAGACCTGGGGACCACCGCCTGAATCGAATCGGTGTCAGAAGAAACTTTCTCAACTTTGTTGGCTTGGGGCCTCACCCACCCACGTCGGGCGCCCCACAAGTCGCCAATCAACCACGAACGTCAACAACGTTTCTCCTGGCGCCGATTCAGAAACCACATTCTCCTAGCGTTCCATTCCAAAATGTGTCTTCAATTTTTCTATTCGGCTTCAATCGGAGTTTCTACCCAGATGAAGAGTATATTTAAACACCCCTATTTGTTCTGAATAGCCATCGATCAACGGCCAATTGCGAAGCTTCATACTCATCTGTGCCTGTTTGTCCCTTGGCATTACCAACGGTGGTTGTCTGCAGGTAATTGTATGAACCTCATTATCGCGAAGAATCTCAAAAGACAGGGAAAGAGGTTTCTTCGGATTGCGTTCCATATCGAGCATTCCTCCTGTAATCCTTGCCCAAAACGTGCCCGTTATTTCATTGCAACCCTGGCACTTCTCTTTATACGAGATCCGGTTGGATTCTCCACCCTTAATTTCGTAGTTTTCTGAATCTTTGGATTCTATCATCTCAAAGGGGATCTGAACGACACACCTATTTTCAAAATTGCATATGCCAAGTTCACCTGAAGTCTTCTCAATCTCAAGGATACCATCACGCGGTTTAATCTTAATGACAGCCTCAGTTGTATATTTCCGACTACAGTATCCTTCAGTCCATATCTTTACTGTGTCCTTGCCAGGGTGCGTGCCCTTTGAATAGTCCAGTTCATATTTTGCGGTGAGCGCTCCGCCTGTGCTTTCGGCCCCAGTGCCCATATAAGTATTCACAGTCCCTCTTGAGGTTTCTGTTGAATAATAGATGATCTGTTTTGCTTTTGCAAGTTTGCCATTGCAATGAAATACCTTTACAGAAATTATACTACTATCGCTTCCCGCTTGTGGTGAAATTTCCTCCGGATCTACCCTAACCTCAAAGCTGGGATTTCTGGCGGGCCAGGGATGACTAGCCTCCCGGGCTTTTATCATTTCCTCAATATTTCCAAACCTTCCTACCGATTCCGATATCAATGAATCAAGATCGGCGCCCTTTCTAATCTGTACTTCATCTATGATATAGCCCTTTCCCATGCCATACATTTTTGAAGTTACCCAGTAATTAAAGCTTTCGGTTTCGGTAATTGAAATGACCAATCTGAAGTCAGCGCAATCCGGGCCTTTATAGGCTTCGAAATCATCGGCATTCTTTGCTAGATGTCCTTCCACTCTTGAAGCAATTTCATTCTTCCAGCCTTGTTCTGTTTTGAAGCCATAGTCATCTTGCAGCATATCCAAAGAATTCTCATTGATTTCAACCATTATCTTGACTTTTGGCTTGGGGCATGGATTGGCGAAAACAGTTTCAAACAATAGTAAACCAGAAATTTGAACCAGTAATAATTTCCTAGAAAGAATCATGGTGTGCCTCCAGATCACATCGCTACCAGCTCGACCCTGCGGTTGAGTTTTCTTCCACTTTCGTTTGTGTTTGAGCCAACGGGGCAGAGCGGTCCGGCCCCCTTTCCGGCCAACCGTCCGGCAGCAATCCCATATTCATTTACCAACGTCTTGACGACCGCTTGGGCTCGCTTTAATGAGAGTCCCACATTGTATTCAAATCCGCCGGTCATATCCGTGTGCCCCACCACGTACAGCTTCAAAGAGTTGTTGGCTTTGAGCATATCGGCGATAGCTTGAAGGCTGGGTTCTGATTCCTGTTGGATGTCGGCGCTGTCGTGATCGAAATAAATACCATAGACCGCAGCATGCCCGGTGGTCGCAAGGTCTCCGAATAATGCATCCGGATTTACGGCAACTTTCTGCTCCATCTGCTCACGTTCCACAATGGTCAAACGGTAGAGGCTGTCCAGAGCATAGACTTGGATCCACACCTCCCGGCCCTCATGTTCAACCTTGGCGAATAATTCTTTCCCTTTTCTTGTCCAGGTCTCAGCACCTAATTCCTTCAGAGCATTTTCATAATTCTTGAGAATCATCAGACGGCCCGGCGCC
>JAQYVQ010000627.1 GCA_030145435.1 Syntrophobacteria bacterium
AACGAACGAGGCCTTGAAGGGGGCGCCCGAAGGCCCCCACTTCGGCCCCCGTTACCGTCACCACATCAAGAACAAGTCCCTTTTCCCCCTCATGAACCGGAAAGAGGTGCTCTTCTTCTCGACCCTGGAGGGGGAAGTGCTTCGAGGGGTTGTTGTCGGTTTTTCCCGTTTCGAGATCAGTCTCAGCATGAAGGGGGGCGTTTCGGTCGTGCTCCTGCGGCACGCCATCTTCGATGTCAGGGACAAGAAGGGGCGATCCTACTCGAAAGAGGCTGTCGAGAAGACCGGGAAGTATTGGTAGAAAAGATCAGGGGTCAGGGACCAGGGGTCAGGTCCCACTCCGCCTCACCCCCCAAGAATCCTCGCCTTTATTCGTCGTAGAGTGAATCGAGAAGGGCCTTGAATCGTTCTTCGATGATCTTTCTGCGGATCTTCATCGTTGGGGTGAGTTCACCTTTTTCCACGTCGAGCAGACGGGGAAGGAGTGCGAACCGTTTGATCGTCTCGTAGCGGGCGAAATGCCGGTTGACCTCGTCGACCACGGCTTGCACATCATCGAGCAGGGCCGGGTTGTCGAGGATCGCCTCGTACGATGTGTACCCTATGCCTTTCTCCGTGGCCCAGGCCTCGAGGGTTTCCGGGTCGAGTCCCAACAGGGCTGTCAGATACTTCCTGCGATCTCCGTGCACGAGGGCCTGATCGATCAGGGGATGGTCCTTGAGCAGGTTCTCGATGTTAGCAGGGGTGACGTTCTTCCCTCCCGCCGTGATGATGATCTCCTTCTTTCTGCCCGTGATCCACAAGAACCCATCTTGATCGAGACGACCCAGATCTCCGGTGCGGATCCATCCGTCCTCGGTTAGCGTTTCCGCCGTAAGCTCGGGTTGATTCAGATACCCCTTAAAGACGATGGCCCCCCGTACGAGAATCTCCCCGTCGTCGGCAATCTGCAACTCGGTCCCGGGGAGAGCCTTCCCCACGGAGCCCAGGCGATAGTCATTCTCGAAATTGATCGTGGCGAAACAGCTTACCTCGGTCTGTCCCCAGGCTTCGAGGATGAGCATCCCCGCCGCATGGAAGAACTCGATGATCTCGAGCGAGATGGGTGCGGATGAAGAGAGGAAGTATCGTACCCTGCCGCCGAAGATCCCCCGTATCTTGCGAAAGACCAGGCGGTCGGCGAGTACCCGCTGCAGCCGGAGAAACACGGGCAGGGGGCGTCCGGCCTGCTCGAGCCGGCTGGCCGTTCTGCCGACCCGCTCGGCCCACAGAAAAACCCTTTTCGCCATGGGTGAGGCCTGGTCCGCCTCGGAGCGAACCCGTGCGTAGGCCTTCTCGAAGATCCGGGGAACGCTGCCGAAGACCGTGGGCCGGATTTCTCGCATATCGTCCAGGATGCGGTTGAAATCCTCGACGAAGGCGGCGGACACGCCTCGATAGATCCTGCTGTAGTGTCCGGGGACCCTTTCTCCCACATGGGCCAGGGGGAGGAAGAACATCATCACATCACGATGATCCGTCGCCCCCATGGTATCCAGCATCTCCAGCTGGGCCATGATGTTCCGGTGGGTGAGCATGGCCCCTTTGGGGGGACCCGTTGTGCCGGATGTGTAGATCAGTACGGCTACGTCCTCCGGTTGGATCTTTTCTTCCGTCCCGAGGGTCAAGCCGGGATCCGCCTCCAGGGCTGCACGACCCTTGTCTTCCAGGCCCTTCAGACACATAAAGTCGTGCTCGCCTTCCGGGGAGTCCCAGAGAATCGGGCGGTCCAAAGAGGGAAGCTTTTCAAAGAAGGGGGAGAGCTTTTTCACCTGCTGGGCGTCTTCGAGGAACAGCCACCGGGTGGAGGAATCCTCCAGGATGTACGCGCACTGTTCGCCTATGAGCGTGGGATAGATACCCACGCTCACACCGCCCGCACGGAGAACGGCCAAATCGCATAGGGCCCACTCCAGGCAGGTCCGGCCCAGGATGGAGACCACATCCCCCGGCTGTATCCCCAGAGCGACGAGCCCGGCCGCGATTCTGTCCACTCTTTCATCCACCTCGGCCCATGTAATGGGTTTCCACTGACCGTCGGTTCGTACCTGATAGGCCGTCTGGTCGGCCGATTCCGCTCGACGGGTTCGGAGCAGGTCGGTTAGATTTTCCATAGGATATTTTCTCCACGGGAACGGGGCCGGGAAAAGAAAAGGGCCTTGCATGAAGGCCCTTTTCTCCATCCTACAGTGTGAAAATCCTGTTGGTGAATCAGCCGCCCATGATCGAACCGAGCTTCATGGCGAGGCTCATGTCCCCACTGATCTTGATCTTGCCGGACATGAAGGCCATCTGAGGGTTGAGCCTTCCTGCATTGATCTCTCTCCAGTCCTCGATGGCTTGGGTGATCGTCAACTTGGGTGCGTCCACCTTGCCCTTGGCGGTCTTGATCTCGCCGCCCGTCAGCTCCATGTAATAGTCGCCTCCGCCTTCGCCGGTGAGCACGACCTGAATCACCGTGTTGATATCCTTGATCTTGGCAGACTGATCCGGGTTTGCCGCCGCCTGCTCCGGAATCCACTTGAGATAGAAATCGTCCGGTGTGATATCCTCTGGGGGTGTGGGTCTGTCAGCCATGATCTATCTCCTCTCTTGGTGTGTGGGTTCCCCGCCTTGGGGTCTGTGGAATATGAGGCTCTTCCACGCTCCATTCCTTATTACATTTTCGAGCAAGTTTCAAGTGTTTTCATTGCAATCCTTCAATTTGGCATGCTATAAGACCCCTGCAACTTGCGTCCGCCGAAGTACCCTGATTCGGACGGCGGGCAAGACCCGCAGGGAATCAAGAGCAGAACAGGGGATCCCCATGGAAGAACTGGTTCGATTCGGAGTTTCCATCAGCGCCCACCTCTTGGGGCAGTTTGACCGACTCATCTCCGGGAAGGGATACGTGAATCGGTCCGAGGCGATAAGAGACCTCATTCGGAAGCATCTGGTGGAGCATGAATGGGAACAGGACGACAAGGAGACCCTGGGCACCCTCACGCTTCTCTACAACCATCACGTTCGGGAATTGTCCGACCGCCTGGAACACCTTCAGCATGATCACTATCATCGCATCATCTCCACCATGCATGTTCATGTGGACGAACAGAACTGCCTGGAAGTGATGGTCTTGAAGGGCAAACCGGTGGAGATTCGTTCTCTGTCCGACAGCATTCTGCGGGTAAAGGGGGTCAAACACGGTCAGCTGGTTATGACCTCCAAGGGACAAGAACTGGACTAGGAGGCTGCCGAGAAACGGCCATCTGCGGCGTTGCACTCATCCTTCCAGGTGAAAGGGCAAAGGCGAAAGGCGAAAAGAATGGATCAAGTATTGAAGAACGAATCAAGGAAACTATCGCCGCCTCGATCAGGTCAGAGGCACTAGGGCTTCGTCCCTTTTGCCTGCTGGAATGCCTTCTTCATAACTTCAACCACCCCTTGCCCCTTTTCCCTTTCGCCTGTGGCGAAGCCGCTGCTTCATGTGCTTGCATATGGACGTTTTTGAACGGCCTACACATTTGCGCTTTCTCAACAGACTGAAAGTGGGGTGACTTGAGATTATGTTACGCGTATGTGTCTTTGGCAGTGGTGGGTGGGGGACGGCGCTTGCCCAGCTCTGCGCAGTCCGTGGCTATCGTGTGGTACAGTGGGTGAGGGAGTCGGAGGTTCTCGAGTCGATCAACGAACAGAACCTGAATTCCCTCTTCCTGCCCGATGTTCCCCTTTCCCCCGGCATCGTTGCTACGCGGGACGAGCGGGAAGCCCTGGACGGGGCCGACCTCGTCCTGCTGGTCACCCCTTCGCAGTTTATGCGTGAAGTGGTTTTGCGGATTCGCTACCTCCTTCCTGCCGAGGCCCCGATCGTCTGCTGCAGCAAGGGGATCGAGAAGGAAAGCCTGGAGCTCATGTCCGAGATTCTCACCGGGGAGCTCCCCGGGAAATACCACCCTTACCTGACCTACCTGTCCGGCCCGAGTTTTGCGAAGGAGGTGGCGGAGGGAAAGCCGGCGAATGTTACCGTCGCCGGACAGAGCGAAGACGTCCGGAAGAGGGTCCAGGAATGGATGGGCGGGTCTTCTTTCAGGATTTACACGTCTTCAGACGTGGTGGGGGTTCAAGTGGGGGGGGCCGTCAAGAACGTGCTCGCCATCGCGGTGGGTGCGTGCGATGCCATGGGCTTCGGCCTGAACGCTCAAGCCAGCCTGATAACGAGAGGGCTTGCAGAGATCACCCGGCTCGCTGTGGCCAAAGGGGCCAACCCGCTGACCCTGAGTGGTCACGCGGGCATCGGCGACTTGGTCCTTACCTGTACGGGGTCCTTGAGTCGGAACCGAAGGGTGGGATATGTGCTCGGAAGCGGGCAATCCCTGGAGAGCATCGTCGGCTCGATGAAGATGGTTGCCGAAGGGGTGGAAACGGCCCATTCCGTCTCGCATCTTGCCAAGAAGCTGAACGTTTCCATGCCCATATCCGAACAGGTCGCCCTGGTCCTCCACCACGGCAAGCAGCTCAAACTGGCGGCGACAGAACTGATGGAGCGCCCCCTTCGAGAGGAGCTTGACGAGAATGAGAAGGACCCGATTCCCTGATCCGAAGGGAGGGAATAGCATCCTTAGGGGGGATTACAGAATCGAAGGGGCAGGGGGAGAGAACGAGACCGAGGAGTTAACGATGGACGATTCTGCAATCCGATTGGACAGGGAGCCAGAGCTCCACGCGCCCAGCCTGTATGCCGCCTGGCCGGGCATGGGTAATGTGTCGTTGAACGCGGCTAAATACCTGGTAGAAAAGCTCGAGATGGAGCCTATCGGCTCGATCGAGTCGACGGAATCCTCCGTTGCTGACGGCATCGAAATCCGAGACCACCTTGTGCTCCCTCTGGAGACCCCGGAATACCGTTTCTACTCGTACCAGCATCCGGACGGGGGGGGGGATCTGCTCCTCTTCGTGGCCGACCACCAGCCGCTCCAGCCCCAAGCCGTCGCGCTGGCCCGACTCGTCATGAGGGTGGCCGATCGGTTCGCCGTTCGAAGGGTCCATACGAGTGCGGCGCTCATGTGCTCGATCTCCCATATGGAGCGCCCTCGCGTCTGGGGGGTTGCCACTCACCGGGAGCTCCTGCCCGAGCTGGAAGAGCTAGGGGTTCATCCGCTCCCGGCGGGACACGTGAGCGGACTGAACGGATTGCTCCTGGGAGTCGGAAAGCGGATGGGATTCGAGGGGCTGTGTTTCCTGGGGGAGCTGCCTTACTACACCATCGGGATGGACAACCCGAAGTCAAGCCTGGCCGTTCTCGAGAGGTTCTCCAGACTCTGGAAGATCCGTCTCGACACCTCGGATCTGCGCGAAGCAAGCTTGAAGAAAGAGATCGAGATCGAAGAATTCATCCGCCAGGGCGAGAAGAGCATTCCTTCCGATGCGTGGGAAGACGAAGGGGAGGGCAAGGGGGCCGACACCCAACAATACAACTAGAAAATGGCCTTCTCTTTCTTCGGTCGATCTTTGCTGCCTGGAAAAGAGACGGGTCTCAGGTGTGATTGGATCTTCTTACAGATTACCTCCGGCCTCCTGGCACTGAAGGCGTATACACGGCGCTGGTCCGCCTCTCGAACGACGACCTTGACGGCAATTCCCTGGTCGCCCGGGACGTTGTACATGATCGAGCCGTCCGTTCCCTTTCGAATGCCCCACCCCAGATAGTCCCCCAGCTGATACCGAAACACCTCGGCTTTCAGGACATCCGTGTACTTGAACTGCTTTGAGAGCAGGTAATAGCCGAATTGGATTCCCTTGGCCGACAGCGTGACCCGCAGGGACATGAAAATGTGCAGAACCCACAAGACGAAGACAAACACCAGGCACAGCGAGAGGTTGAGGGCATCGTTCGATTCTGCGTCCCAAACCGGGGAAAGCAGGTAGAAGCCGATCATGATGCCGAAGAAGCTGTAAACGAGCACCCGCAGCCAGAGGGGCGCCGACAAAGTCTCCTGATACTCCATCTTGCTCGGACCCTTCGGCCGTGCCGAGGGCCGGGGATGAGTCTTCAGGTCGATGATCTTC
>JAQYVQ010000649.1 GCA_030145435.1 Syntrophobacteria bacterium
AATTCCAGAGGGAAAGGAATGGTCTCCGTTCTCCATCCCTCGGGCGTCGGCAAGTAGAAGGGCACTTCGACCGATTCCTGAGCGGTTCCGGGGACGGCCGCCACGGCGCACAGAAGCAGAAGAATGAAGGAACTCCGCAGATGGTTCATCGCAACCCCTCCTGAAGGTGAACACACTATAACTCCCGATGAAACCGCCCGACTCACAGAAAGCTCCACGGGTTTCTCCAGATCCACCGCGAGTACCTTGTCCACCTCAGGCACATCCGCCAGATCCGGCGGCATCCCAACGATGACCGCCCCCTGCCGCTATCTACTCCACGGGGGGCAGCAGCAGCGCGTTGAACACCAGCTTGAAGGTTGCCGGAGTCGAGCCTCGGAACTGGGGTCGGAAGCCGAAGAGCACGATCTGTCCCTTGCCGGCCCGCACCCAGACCATCGCGGGGCGCTTCTGGAGGGCCTTTTCCCCCTCGAGAAAACCGCTCAGCAGAAGCTCGCGCTCGGGGTAGATGGCGGTAACCCGGCGATCGGTGTCGAGCACCGGGATCGAGGTCTCGAAGACCGGCTCGCCGCGCGAGAACGCCCCCGCCTTCTCCGGCATCCCCCATGTCAGTGGGTGATCGGAAAGGAAGTCCACCGCCAGAAAGGCGCCTGGCACGGAGATTCCTTCGAGGCTCTCAGTCACATCGCGAACTGGCAGCTCGATCACATCCCCTTCCTCACCGCCATTCGGCTCGGGAAGGCCCTCGGTGAAAAGGCCTGTCGAGCCTCCCCACGAGATCACCACACCGCCAGAGGTGATGAACTCCGTCAGCTTGCCGAGGCCTTCCTTGGAGATCGGCTTGCGGAACTGCGGGGGATAGTCGTTGGTGACGTAGCGATCGAAGCGCTTGTACTTGCCCTTGGTGAGGACGTCCTTGCTGGCGTCCGGAAAGACAAGGAGGTCGAAATCGCCCTTCAGGTCAGCCTCATCGAAGTCCTCCGGATGCAGCACCTGATAGGCGATCCCGTAGGTGTCGAAGAGATAGCGGGTCCAGCCTGCGTCCATGTCGTGGAAGTGGGTCTCGACGAGTCCGATCCGCGGCAGGCGCACCGGGACCCGGGGCCCGTCGATCTCCGCTTCGAAAACCTGCGGCTCGACCCCCGCCTGATCCACGATTCCCTGCAGCACGTCCTGGGATGACGAGCCCCTGAGCACCACAAAGCTCCCCGGTGCCAGCTCTTGGGTGCCGGAACCGACAGCCTCGGTGAGCCGCTCGACCTCGAGACCGGCTGCGAGGGCGGCAAACACCGCTCTGAACGACTCGTTGCTGGAGGCTGGGTAGGCGATCGCCCATATCCCCGCGGGGAGGGTCACGTCGACATCGAAGGCATTTGCGCTCACCGGCACGAGCACCGCTTCGAGCTCCGCGGACCGAGTGTCCACCTGGATCGAGCGCACGCCCATGTGTAGCGGCAACGACCAGCTCGTGATGTCGTAGGGGCGGATGACATCGCCCCCGGGGACATAGTGGCGCTCCGGATACTCCTGGGTCTCCATCACCTCCTTGACAAAGGCGCGGTAGGGCTGGCTCAGGGGCACGACGACGTCG
>JAQYVQ010000022.1 GCA_030145435.1 Syntrophobacteria bacterium
TCGCTGTTCGCGAGATCGAGGAGAAACAGGACCTCTGCCTCCTCGACCGTCCGAGCCTGATGTTCCGTATACCCCTTTATCCGGGTTCCCTCCGGATCCAGAAACCGATAGAGGTCGGGCAAGGGGGAAGGGTTGAGGATGTGCACCTCTTTTCCGAGATCCTTCAGATGATGATAGAGCGCCAGTTCGGACCCGAGTCCGTCACCATCCGGGTTGACGTGGGTGGTCAGGACGAATCGCCCGTTTGTCCTGATCGCCTCCAGGATGCGATCCATTTCTGCCCGAGATTCCTTCATAGGGCCAACTCAGCCTCCTGTAAGCACGCGGGGCAGAGCCCCCACAGGTACATGGCCTGTGACTCGATCCGGTGCCCCTCCAGGTCCACGGCCGGAATGGCGACCCCGTCGAGGCAGCGAACCCGGCCGCACCTTCTGCAGGTGAAGTGGGGGTGACAGTGGCCCCGGTGGCCGCAGTGGGTGATCGCAAAACGCCAGGTCCGGTCCTCGGTCACGATCCGATGAACGATGGTTGAGTCCAGGAACGTCTGAAGAGCGCGGTAGATCGTGACCCGGTTGAACCCCTGCTCTTCGAGGGCTTCCATCAATTCCTTTTGCGTGAGCGGGTCCTTCGCATGGAGGAGAAGATCCAGCAGGGAGGTTCTGCATGAGGTCACCCTCAGCTTCGCATTTCGCAGGATCTCGACTGCCTGCTTGTCCCGTTCTCCCGTAAACCGTTTGCCGGCAACCCTCTGCATGGCAAGAACATCCTCTTCTTGTCCGTTCCAGGAGGACCCCTCTCATCGACACCCTCCACACTATAGGAAGATTGGGGCCCAAGCGCAACCGGGTTGCATGAGGGAGGGGAGGCCAATTTGGCTCCGGGAAATCTCTCCTTTCTGCTTGCAACTGTGTTGCACTTGTGGTCGGTGAGCCCTATACTCTTCCCGGAGGAGAATATCCGGATGGTAGACCGAAAGCGGAGACCCTGGGCGGACCTGTTCTGGGTCGTAGGATGGCTCTTCTTGCTCGTGGGCTGCCGTAGTGCGGTGGAGACGGGAAGGCCGCGAATCGTGGCCAGCCTGTTTCCCCTCTACGAGTTTGCTCTGGAGGTCGGGGGGGACAGGGTCGAGGTGAGCCTCCTCCTGCCGCCGGGCGTCGAGCCCCACGCGTGGGAGCCGAAGGCGAGCGACCTCGTGGCCATATCCAAGTCGGACCTCTTCCTGTGCGTGAGCGAGAACCTCGAGCCGTGGGTTACCGATGTTGTCAGGGGCGTCGGCCATGACGGGCTGAGGGTGCTGGCCGCTGCCGAGGGGCTCGAGGGGCATGACGACGAGGCCCTTCACGGGCACGGCGATAAAGAGGGTGAAGCCCGCGATCCACACGTCTGGCTCGACCTTTCATACGACCAGGGGATCGTGACAAGGATCGCCCAGGCACTGTCGTCGATTGATCCGGAAAACGGGGACTACTACCGGGGCAACGCCGTTTCCTACAACGAGAGACTGCAGGCCCTCGACAGAAAGTACAGGGAAGCCCTGGCCGCCTGCCGTCACCACACCCTCGTGCTGGGTGGACACTCTGCGTTCTCGTACCTTGCCCGGAGGTACGGCCTGGAGGAGATTCCTCTCTACGGGGTCAGTGCGGATTCTCAGCCCACACCCCGCAGGCTGGCCGAGGTCGTGGAGATTGCCAGGGACCTGAAGGTGCAGTATATCTTCTTGGAGACCCTGGTCAGCCCCAAGCTCGCCCGGGTCGTTGCAGAGGAAATCGGTGCACAGACGCTCATTCTCAACCCGGGCGCAAACATGACCAAGGAGCAATTTAACAGGGGGGTGACCTTTCTCTCGATCCTGGAGGAGAACCTGGAGAACCTGAAAAAAGGGCTGGAATGTGAAGGATGAACGCACGCTGATACGGATCGAGCACGTGGAGTTCCGCTACCGGAGAGACCCGGTCCTAGTCGATATCCAGCTCGAGATCCAGGCGGGGGACTTCCTCGCGGTCATCGGTCCGAACGGGTCTGGGAAGACTTCGCTGATCAAGATCATGCTGGGTCTCCTGGAGCCTGTCCGCGGGGCCGTATCTCTGTTCGGGACGCCGATTCGGGATTTCCGCGAATGGGAAAAGGTCGGGTACGTTCCCCAGAAGGCGACACACTTCGACCCCTACTTTCCGGCCTCGGTCGAGGAGGTGGTGGCCATGGGGCTCGTGGCCGGGGCGCATCGAAGGCGGGTACGGTCCGGCGAGCGGGAATCGAGGGTCCTCGCTGCCCTGGAGGCGGTGCGTATGGAGGACAAGAAGGACCGCCCGATCGGGGAGCTTTCCGGGGGGCAGCAACAGCGCGTCTTCATCGCGAGGGCCCTGGTCTCGTCCCCGGAGATTTTGATCCTGGACGAGCCTACGGCAGGGGTGGATGCGGAATCGCAGAACAGGTTCTATGGAATGCTCGACCGGTTGAACCGGGAAAGGGGCCTCACGGTTGTCTTCTCAACCCACAATGTGGGCGTGGT
Source organism: Syntrophobacteria bacterium (assembly GCA_030145435.1). Classification (GTDB taxonomy): domain Bacteria; phylum Desulfobacterota; class DSWW01; order DSWW01; family DSWW01; genus S015-6. The sequence goes on from JAQYVQ010000022.1 coordinate 2,510, forward strand.
CACCAAGCACGTGAACAAGGTGGCTTGCATCAATCAGCGTCTGTTCTTTCACGGAAGCCACGAGGAATTCTGCGAGACCGACCACTTGCTCGAGGCGGTGGGCGGTCGTGCGCACATCATTCATCACGAACACTAGGAGGCTGTTGAAAAAGTCCCATCTGCGGCGTTTGGCTTCATCCCTCGTCATTCAACGTACAGGAAGTACGCCTCATTCCTCGGGATTTCGCCTGCCTTGCATCTGGAACTTTTTGAACAGCCTCCGACAGCCACTCTTTCAACGGGCTGCAAGGGCTGAACAGAATGGAAATACTCGCTTACTCGTTCATGCAGCGTGCCCTGCTCGCCGGCCTCCTGATTTCAATCGCCTGTTCCGTGCTCGGCGTGTTCCTGATCCTTCGCCGGGATGCCATGCTGGGCCACGGCCTGGCCGAGGTGGCCTT
>JAQYVQ010000035.1 GCA_030145435.1 Syntrophobacteria bacterium
TTCTATCCATCTCTCTGAGGAGGATCCATCCTAAGCATTCTTCCCGCCCCTTGTCAACCATCTCGAGAGGCTTGTCCACTTTCAGGTTTATACAGAGGTAAGCCAGTCTTTGTACTGAGGATTCTCCCCTCTGACGACGGCAAAGAACCTCTTCTGCAGGTCGAGTGTGATCGGGCCCGGCTTCCCGGCTCCGATCTTGCGGTTATCCGCCTCTCGAATCGGAGTGATCTCGGCTGCGGTCCCCGTGAAGAAGGCCTCTTGTGCCGTGTAAAGCTCATCGCGCGTGAATCGCTGCTCCACGACCGGAATCCCCTGTTCCCGGGCCAGTGCAATCACCGTAGCCCGGGTGATCCCGGGAAGGATGGAGGTGAGGGGCGTGGTCTTGATCGACCCATTGCGGACGATGAAGATGTTCTCGCCGCTCGCCTCGGCCACATATCCGTCCGTGTCCAGCATGAGCGCTTCATCGTAGCCGGTTTGGACCGCCTCCTTCTTTGCCAGGATCGAGTTGACGTAGTTCCCGCAGATCTTCGCCTTCGTCATCATGACATTCACGTGGTGCCGGTTGTAGGAGGAAGTCCTGATTCGAATCCCGTTCTTCAAGCCCTCGTCCCCCAGGTAGGCCCCCCAAGGCCACACGGCAATACACACATGAATCGGGTTTTCTTCGGTGAAGAGAACACCCATGGCGCCCGCACCGATGAACACGATGGGTCGGATGTAGCCCTCCTCGAGCTTGTTCTCCCGCAGGGTCTCCAGGATCGCCTGCGTGATCGTCTCCGGACTGTGCGGGATCTCGAAGCCCCCGATCAGGGCCGACTCGAAGAGTCGGTCCACGTGCTCCTTGAGTCGAAAGACAGCAGAGGTTCCGTCGGCCCCCTTGTAACAGCGGATTCCCTCGAAGGCGCCCATTCCATAGTGGATGGTATGCGAAAGGACGTGGACCGTTGCGGATTCCCAGGGGATCAGTTTCCCGTCCATCCAGATCAGAGAGGTCTTCTGCAGCATCTTCCTGTTTCTCCTTTTTCTGATTGCAGCACCACGCCTAATTGTCCGACTGCAGTTTCTCTCGAAGCAGCTCGTTCACCCGCTTGGGGTTGGCCTGGCCACGGGTTGCCTTCATGACCTGGCCCACGAAGAAGCCGAAGACCTTTTCTTTCCCTGCTCTGTACTTGCTCACCTCATCCGGGTGTGACACCAGCACATGGTCGATCACCCCGGCCAATTCCGAGGAATCCTGTATCTGGACCCAGCCCTTCTCTTTCACGATCGCCTGCGGCTCTTTGCCTGTCCGGTACATCTCCTCGAAGACCTGCTTGCCGATCTTTCCGCTGATGCTGCCGTCTTCGATCATGGCGAGCATCCCGGAAAGGTGTTCCGGCGTGACCGCGCACCCACCGATTTCCCGTTCGTCCCGGTTCAGTTCCCGGAGAAGCTCGGTCAGGATCCAGTTGCTGACTTTCTTGGCCTGAGGAAACCGGGCAACGGCTTTCTCGAAGTAGTCGGCCAGTTCAGCGGTGGCGGTCAGGGTTCGTGCATCCTCTATCGGCAGTTCATAGGCCTCCACGAAGCGATTCTCTTTTTCGTCCGGAAGCTCCGGCAGGTTCCCGCGGATCTCCTCCACCCAGGTCGAGTCGATCTCCACGGGCACGAGGTCCGGGTCGGGAAAATACCGATAGTCGTGGGCCTCTTCTTTGCTCCGCATGCTCATGGTGACGTTCTTCGAGGTATCCCACAGACGGGTTTCCTGGATGATCTTCTCACCATCGTCGAGGGTCGCGATCTGTCTCTGGATCTCGTACTCCAGGGCATGCTCCACGAACCGGAAGGAGTTCATGTTCTTCATCTCCGTCCTCACGCCCAGGCCTTCCGAGCCGACGGGCCGGATGGAAACGTTCGCATCGCAGCGCAGGCTCCCCTGTTCCATGTTGCCGTCGCACACTTCCAGGTAACGCAGGATGCTTCTGAGCTTCCGGAGAAAGGCGGCGGCCTCTTCAGGGGACCGGAGCTCCGGCTCTGTCACGATTTCGATCAGGGGCACGCCGGTACGGTTCAAGTCTACGTAGCCGGCATCGGCCTTCTCCATCGTTCCTTCGTACACGAGCTTGCCCGCGTCCTCTTCCAGGTGGATCCGCGTTAGACAAACCCGACGGGTTCCCCCATCGCCTTCGATCTCCACGTACCCGCCCAGGGAAAGAGGGGCCTCGAACTGAGAGATCTGATACCCCTTGGGCAGGTCAGGATAGAAGTAATTCTTACGGGCAAACACGGACCGGGGGGCAATTTCCCCTTTCAGAGCAACAGCCGTTCGTAGGGCCAGTTCCACCACCCGCCGGTTCAGGACCGGCAGCACCCCCGGCATGCCCGTGCAGACCGGGCAGGTGTTCTCATTCGGCTCGGCCCCGAACTGGGTAGAACATCCGCAGAAGATCTTGCTCTCTGTAAGAAGCTGCGCGTGGATCTCGAGCCCGATGACTGCTTCGTATTCCATCTTAGGCCTGTGTTTTGCTCGTCGTGAGGGTTTGCTGTTCAAAGGCAAAGGCCGTCTTCAAGACCGTCCCTTCGTCGAAATGTCTTCCCAGAATCTGCATCCCCACGGGGAGGCCCCCTGAGGTGGTGCCGCACGGCATGCTCAGGCCGGGTAGACCCGCCAGGTTCACCGTGGTGGTGAAGATGTCCAGCAGGTACATCTGCAGGGGGTCCCCGGTCTTCTCCCCTATAGGGAAGGCCGGACTTGGCACCGTTGGGGTGACGATAACGTCGCAGTGCTGAAAGGCTTCGACGAAATCCTGTCGGATCAGCGTGCACACCTGCTGTGCCTTCCGGTAATAGGCGTCGTAATACCCGGAGCTCAGCGCATAGGTGCCGAGCATGATTCGGCGCTTCACCTCGGCCCCGAACCCCTCCGAGCGGGTCCTGTGGTACATCTGCCGGAGGGTGTCGGATGCCCCTTTTGCGCGAAACCCGTATTTCACACCGTCGTACCGGGCCAGGTTCGAGCTCGCCTCCGCCGTGGCAATCAAATAATAGACCGGAATCCCGTACGCCGTGTGGGGCAGGGATATCTCCACCGGGCGAGCCCCCTCCTTTTCAAGAATGCGGATTCCGTTCCGAACCGCCTCCTCCACCTCGGCATCCATCCCCTCGATGAAATACTCCCCCGGGATCCCGATGCGCAACCCGCGGACATCCCCGGTCAGGAAGGAAGCGAAGTCCGGCACCGCGGAATCCACGCTCGTGGAGTCGCAGGGATCGTACCCGCAGAGCGCCTGGAGCAGGAGGCTGCAATCCGTCACGTCCTTGGCGATGGGCCCGATCTGATCCAGGCTGGAGGCGAAGGCAACGAGACCGAAGCGGCTCACCCGTCCGTAGGTCGGCTTCATCCCCACGACCCCGCAATAGGCCGCCGGCTGGCGAATCGACCCGCCGGTGTCGGACCCCGTGGCAGCAATGCACAGGTCCGCGGCGACCGCACACGCGGATCCTCCGCTCGATCCGCCCGGAACACGCTCGTGATCATGGGGGTTGCGGCAAGGCCCGAACAGACTGTGCTCGGTCGAAGAACCCATGGCGAACTCATCCATGTTCGTCTTGCCCAGGAAGACCGCCCCTGCCTCGCGCAGCTTCCGGACAGCCGTCGCGTCAAAGGGGGGGACAAAGTGCTCGAGCATCCTGGAGGCGCAGGTCGTGCGGACACCCCGGGTGTTCATGTTGTCCTTGATCGCAATCGGAACGCCGCAGAGGGGGCTCGTCGCGTCCCCGTTCGCGAGTCGCTGGTCTGCCTCTCTCGCCTGTGCCAGGGCCTCCTCTTCCGTGACCGTGATGTAAGCGTTAAGTTCTGGATTCAACTGGGAAATTCTGGCCAGAAGATGCCGGGTCACCTCCTCGGAGCTGACCTCCCGTCGCGCTAGTTTCGTATGCAGGCCCTGAATCGTCTCTTCGTGCAAATCCATGCTGTCAACCTCTAGGAGGCTGACCGAGAATATCCTTCTACTGCGATTTCGACTGCATCCTGGCCTGCTGCGTCAGGATCCACAAAACCGTCCTCGATGTGCAACCAGCACACCTGCGGCGATTTTTCGGACCCTTCCTTGCATCCCAGGCGCATTCGAAAACTCGTAACGAAGCTATTCTCGGTCAGCCTCCTGTGCCTGAACTCCGTCGACCTGTCATTTCACGTCTCAGTCGAGGATCTTGGGAACCCGGAAGAATCGTTGCGCCCTGTCCGGCGCGTTCGCGAGCACCTCCTCCACGCCTGGACCCGGGCGAACCTGATCGGAACGATAGGCGTTTACCAGGTCAACCACGTGGGAGGTGGGCTGGACATTCTCGGTATCCACTTCCTTCAAACGATCGAAGAAGGCCAGAATCGTGCTCAACTGTTCGGAATAGAGCTCCTTCTCTTCCTCGCTGAGCTCGATTCGGGCCAGCATGGCTACGTACTCGACATCTTTCTTGTCGACCTTCATATGTCTCTCCCTCCCGTGAACGGGATCCTGTAAGATACCACATTGCCGATTTTCCTATCAACTCGGGGCAATTGGGGGAAAGCCAGCTACTCGAAGTTGAGGACAAGCCGTGACTCGGCAACAGTGGCTATCCCCGAATGGCCAGTGCACAACCTCCCCTGGCGTTCATCGACACCGTCAACATCCCCGAAATGACAGGCGATTGACAAACCAAAAGGTTGGCCGTCTTCCCATCAACCTCCTAAAATCACGGGCGATTGACAAACCAAAAGGGTTGTCGTTATGATCAAACAAATTCACCGAAAAGGCCCCAAAAAAATGCTAGAGCGGATCGTTCTCCGCATCCACAAGAAACTCATCGGACTCGTGGAGATCAAGGGCATCGTCCTGTCTGCAAGGCCTTATGCGGAGCAGATACAACGATTCCGGAAGAT
>JAQYVQ010000047.1 GCA_030145435.1 Syntrophobacteria bacterium
CGCAAGGCCCTGCCTTCCTACGCGGTGCCGAAGTTCGTGCGCTTCAAAGAGGAGTTCGAAACAACCGGCACGCACAAGATCAAGAAAAAGGTGCTCAGAGACGAGGGATTTGATCCGAACGTCGTGATCGATCCCCTGTACGTGCTCCTGCCCGAGGGGGATGCGTACCAGCCGTTGACCAAGGATCTGTACCAGGAAATCCTGACGGGAAGACATCGCTTCTAACGCGGATGGCCCGGGGAATCATGAAGGCCAATTATGGCAGGACTCTCCTGCAGAAGGTGCGAGAGAAGTACTGGAAGGAAGAGCACCGAAGGAACCATTGGAGGAGGTATGTAATGAGCGCTGATACAAGACTGAAAGAACTGGGGCTGGAGCTTCCGTCGGCTGCAGCACCCGTAGGCAACTATGTTCCCGCGGTCCGCTCGGGGAATCTCGTCTTCCTGTCCGGCCACGGTCCGGTCGGGAAGGATCGGGTCGTTACGGGCAAATTGGGCGTTGACTTGACCGTAGAGGAAGGATACGAGGCGGCAAAGATCGTTGCCATCGGGCTCCTCGGCTCTCTGAAGGACCTGATCGGCGACCTGGACAAGGTGCGTCGGATCGTCAAGCTTCTCGGGATGGTCAACTGTGACCCGGCCTTCATGGAGCAGCCGGGTGTGATCGACGGCGCCTCGGATCTCCTGGTCGAAGTGTTCGGCGAGAAAGGGAAACACGCACGTTCCGCTGTCGGGATGAACGCCCTTCCCTTCAACATTGCAGTGGAAATCGAGATGATCGTAGAGGTGGAAGACTAGCCTAGCTGTCGGAGTCCCAGGGCAGCCGCTTTCCGTCTGCTGTGTACCTGTAGAACCCCTTGCCGACTTTCCTTCCCAGGCGACCTTCGTTGACCATTCGCTCCACCCGATCGGAGCGGGGCACGAGGTGGTCTTCCCCGAGCGCCTTCATCGCCTTCCCTACGCGCAGGAAGGTGTCCAGCCCGGCATTGTCCGCGATCTCAAAGGGGCCGATGTTCCAGCCCAGCCCCAGACGCATGCCCACATCTATGTTCTCAGGGGTGACGATGCCTTCGTCGATGAGTTCCGCGCACTCGCGGAAGGCGGAGAAGAGAATGCGGTTGATCACGAATCCCGGGATGTCCCGGTGGACGGGAAGAGGCCATTTCCCGAGAGACTGAACAAAGGCGACCCCGCGCTCAAAGACGTCGTCCGAAGTCTTCTCCCCCTTGATGACTTCCACCAGCGCCATGAAAGGAACGGGGCCGAAGAAATGCAGACCCAGAACCCGTTCCGGGCATTTCGTGGCCGAGGCAAGGCGACTGATAGGGATCGACGAGGTGTTGCTCGCGAGAGGCGTTTCGGCAGGGGCCAGATGATCCAGTTCCTCGAAGATTTCCTTCTTGAGACCCTCCTCTTCGATGACCGCCTCGATGACCCAGTCGGACTCGGCCGCCTTCATCAGGCCCTGTTCCGGGCTGAGCCTTCCGAGTACGGTCTCCGGCGCTTCGGTCACCAACCCTTTCCTGGCCAACTTCTCCACGGACCATTTGATATCGGCCACCGCTTTTTCCAGGGCCTCTGCGTTGGAGTCGGTCAGAAAGACCCGGTAGCCCGACTGGGCACATACCTGCGCGATGCCGGCACCCATGAATCCAGCGCCGATCACGAGAACCTTTTTCATGGGAACTCCTTTTACGGCTTGATATGAGTGCGCACTCGAGCTAGGCCCGCCCATTTCCCCTGGATTCCCGCGTGCGCCATGCCGGTCGCGCGGAGATTGCCGCGTCGCCTTCGGCTCCTCGCAATGTCCGACGAGGGCGGGACGGGCCGGAGCCGTTCCCCACAAGACTGTCAGGCGCCGGATGCGATCTGCCAGCCGGTATCCGACAAGAACCTCACGTAGATGCCGAAGGATTCCGCCTTGGCTGAACTGGCGATTCCGTCTAGCCCCCTCTTGTAGACGCCCTGCACGATAGCGGCGACCCGGAATATGCTGAAGGCGAGGAAGAAGCCCCAGTTCGGTATGGGGCCATGGCCCATGCGCCGGCAGTAAGCATCCACATAGTCTGCCTCGGAGGGAATCCCCAGGGCCTCGAGATCCAGGCCCCCCAAGCCCAGGTTCGTACCGGAGCCGGCCGGAAAGTGGTAGAGCATGCAGTTGTACGCCAGGTCCGCCAAAGGATGTCCGAGGGTGCAGAGCTCCCAGTCGAGGATGGCGATCACGAGGGGTTCGGTGGGATGGATGACCATGTTCTCGAGGCGATAGTCCCCGTGGACGATCGTGGTGGTCTTATCGTCCGGGATGTTCTCGGTCAACCACTGGATCAGGCTCTCCATGCTTTCGATCTCATCGGTCTTCGAGGCCTCGTACTGCCGGGTCCAGCGGTCCACCTGTCTCGACATGTAGTTGCCGGACTTCCCGAAATCCTCCAGCCCCACGGCCTTTAAGTCCACCTGATGGAGCTTCGCAAGGGTCTCGTTCATCGCCTCGAAGATGGCCCCCCGCTCGTCGGCGCTCGAGACTTCCGGCATGCTGGGATTCCGGAAGATCCTTCCCTCAGCACGCTTCATAACATAGAAGGGCGTGCCGACGACGGTGTCGTCCTCGCAGAGCAGACAGGCCTCCGGAACCGGGACGTCCGTGTCCTGGAGCGCCTTGATCACCCGGTACTCGCGGTCCACCGCGTGGGCGGAGGGAAGGAGCTTTCCCGGAGGCTTCTTGCGAAGGACCCACTCCCGGTCACCGGAACCGAGCAGAAAGGTGGGATTGGACTGGCCCTGTCCGAACTGCTTGACCGTCAACTCACCTGCGAATCCTTCCAGCTTGTCCACGAGGTACCGGGCGAGGGCCTCCTCGTCAAAACGATGTGCCGACCTGACAGGAATAATCTCGTCTTCAGAACTCATGCGTGTTTCCTCAAACCCAGGTGGGTAATTGTCACGAGGCGATCCTCAAGCCCCTCTCCGTGACCGGCCGGGAAGCCGATCTGCCGCGCTAAGCAAGTCTAAGCCCCTGTTTCTGCCCCGTCAAGGTTGTACGATTCCGTACCCACGGCCCGGCGATGCGTCCGGGCGGTGCGTGCGCCGGACCATGAGGAGATGTTGTAACCGCTCAGGGGATTCGTGCGACCTAATCATTGAGGCCTCGGCCAGACGTCTAAACACTCGAAAAGGCAAGAACCAAACAAAAGGGAGGAGAAGAAATGAAGAGGCTACTGTTCGCCACGGTCACGATGGCCCTTATCTCCGGGACTGCGTACGCAATGCCGGGGCACGGCATGCCCGGCATGGGAGGCCCGGGCGCTCACTTCGGTCAGGGCCTGCTGAAAGCCCTGCTCGACCTCGACCTCTCGGACGCCCAGAAGCACGAGGCTGCCCTCATCCTCTCGAAGTACCGGGATGAGGGCCTGGCGCGGCGCGACGCGCTTCGGACAGCCATGGAAGCGCTGCGTGGAACCGCGGAAGCGGACCCCTTCGATGAGGAGGCGATTCGCGCGGCCTTCAAGGGGGTAGCCGGTGCGGGCGAAGAGATGGCTGTACACGGAGCCAAGCTTGTTGCAGAATTGAAGGGTATCCTGACCCCGGAGCAAAAGGAATCCCTTGAAGAGCACAGAGCAGCGCGGCACGAGAAGCGAAACGGCCGAATGGGGAACAGGGTTTCGTTCCTGGACGAGTGGGTCGAAACGCACAGCCAAGAGCCCCAATAGTTGACGTCTCGGAACGGCCCGGGGCAAACCCCCGGGCCGTTTCCGGCCACAGGCCAGGCTCGGGAGATCCTTTGGACCATGGAGCCCCACGGGTAAACCCGTGGTACCATCACAGCGCCCTTGGGGCGACATCACGCCGAAGCTCTCAGAAGCGAGCTTCGAAGGATGCATCTTCATTCATCCACGGCCAGGGCCGTGGTCCCCTGCGAAGGCGGATGGAAGCCGTGCGAAACGAACCCAGTGACGCTGATGTCATCCGAGAAATCCTGGAGGGGAATGTCAACGCCTTTGAACTCCTGATGGACCGATACCAGGGCTATGTGGCTGGAATTGTTATAAAAAAAGTGCCGAAAGATCGAACCCAGGAGGTCGCCCATGAGGCCTTC
>JAQYVQ010000076.1 GCA_030145435.1 Syntrophobacteria bacterium
CGCCTTGATGTCATCGCTCAGATCCCCTTGATCGTCTCTCATCCCCACCACGAACGTGTGAAGATTGGGGATCTCGTCCGCCGCAATGGCGGCCACAAGACTGCTGTCCAGCCCGCCGCTGCAGAACGCGCCCACCGGCACCTCCGGATCGGCCAGCAGCCGTTTTTTCACTGCATGAATGAACGTTTCGCGTATCCGCTCGCTGGCTTCATCGATGTCGGTCAGCAGGTGATCCTGGATCTTGGGGACCTGATAATAGGGCACAAAGCCCTCGTCCGGGGTGTAGTAGTTCCCCGCGGGGAATTCGTGAACTTCGCCCAGACCTGCCAGGCTCATGGCCCCCAACTCAGAGCTGAAGTAAAAGGCGCCGTTCTTCCGGCCGTAGTAGAGGGGCTTGATCCCGATCGGATCCCTTGCCAGCAGGAGGTCCTCCCCGTCAAAGGCGGCAAAGGAGAACATGCCGTCGAGCTCCTTCACACAGTCGGATCCCTTTTCCCTGAACAGGTGAAGAATCACTTCCGTGTCCGAATCCGTCTTGAAGTTGTACTTTGGCGAGAGGTCCTTCTTGAGTTCTTGAAAATTGTAGATCTCCCCGTTGCAGACAATCCCCTGCGTGCCGCCGTTTGCGAGAATCGGCTGATGCCCATGGGCGACATCCACGATGGACAACCGCGTGTGTCCAAAGGTGCGGTTCCCGTAGCTATGAAGGCCCCTGTCGTCGGGTCCCCTGTGTTCCAGGGCATCCAACATGCTGCAAACCGTCTTCTCATCCCTTTCCCCGATACATCCCGCCAGTCCGCACATGAATTAAATCTCCTTGTGATTCTGTTTGTTTTACATCCGAACATTCTTCAGTAACCGGCACCGAAAAAAACGGCCTTGCTACAGGCTTCTAGCTCACAAAGATCTTTCCGAGATTGGCCGTGGTAAGAGGATCTTCCATGTACATACCCAAGCCGAACTTCTGGATCGACGCCATACCCCTTTCGTCGTATGCCACAGACTCGACATCGGGCGCCTCTTCCGCGGTGACCTCTTCCGCGATCCGGCTGGCCTTTTCCAGCTTCTCAAACGAAAAATCGATCAGGTAACGAAGGAAGGAAAAGGGATGCCGCATCATGTGGAACCCGTACTTCCTGCACAGGGCCTGCCCCATCCTTGAATCTGCGAAGGCCTTGTTCGTGGGATGCTCTTCATGCGTGGTGCCGGCGCTCTGGAAGGTGGGCAGGTCCAGCATGAGATTCAGATGGGTCATGAGTATGTTCAGGTAGTTGTGGCTGATCAGACCGTAGTTGGGGTTGTACTCGATTCTCGGGTCCGCGATCGTGGGGAAGCCGGCGTGAACGCAGGTGACGCCCGGACGGATCAGCTGCGCTGCGCAGATACCGAAAAGCACCTCGGCGTGGGTCATGGCCAGCACCCCGCTGTAGCAATAGGGGGCGCTGATGCCGGCCATGGGCATGGCAGAAACGAAAACCGGCAGGCCGGCTTTCACCACCTTGAAAAAGTGTTCTGAGAAATTCTCGTTTACCTGGAGGGGCGGCCGCGTTACGCAGAACACGATCATCACGTTCTTTCGCTTCTCATGGATCTCCACGGCCCTTGCAAGGGAGGCGTCCGAGGTGACGGCAAAGTAGAGAGGCTTGCTGCAGAGGTCGTCCATGATGTTCATCTGCTGGACTTCATCCCTGAGCTTTACGCCGCGGCCCATACCGGAAACCACCGGGCTCTGTTCCGCAATCCGGGCGATCCGCTCGACGTGCCCGCGGTCGGGGATCACACCGCCTTTTCGGGCGTCGTCGTCATACACGTAGGGGGCCGTGCCGCCGATGAAGAAGCTGTTCATGGGCACAAAGAAATCACTCAGGCCCGGAACGGTGCCGAGGCATTGCTCCACGAGCTCGGACATCAAGTAAATGCGGTCCTCGAAGACCACGGCCGACCCCTGGTCTTCAGGCCTCTTGAAGACCTCGAGAATCTCCGGTTGCTTGCAGCCCACACCAAGGTTCTCCAGAATCCACAGAGCGTCCTGATGAACCTGCAGGAGCATCTCTACAACCTCTTTTCCGAGTAGGGCTTTTGATTCTTCTACTTGTTCGTGGTTCACATGATTCTCCTTGATCATCCTTTTGCAACGTTCGGGGACGCCCCGATAGTGCAGGCGCCGCCGGAAAAGGACTCATAAGACGGCAAGCTCGGTCTCCACGTCCAGTTCCTGCGCGTCGATCATTTCAGCCAGTTTCGCCAAACTCAGAATAATCTTCTCTCTTTCCGTCTGCTCGAGCTTTCTCATTCCTTTTATAATCTTCACCTGAATCGGCGGCGGGGCGTTTTCGGCAAGTACCCGGCCTGCCTCTGTGAGTTCCACCCGAATGATGCGACGATCCGGATCATTCCTGAGACGGGAGACCAGCCCCTTCTTCTCCAGCCGATCGATCACGCCGGTCATGGTGCTGGCGTTCACCATGACCTGCCTGGCGATTTGTGAAGGGGGCATGGTCCCGTCGTGTAACAGGACCCTGAGGGTAGCAAGCTGGGGGGCGCTCACATTGTATTTCTTGTTCAATTCCTTGCTGTAGAGGGCACCGGCCTGCATGAGCTTTCGGATCAGATAGACGATTTCACGAATGGGATCATGCGGCGTTTCCATGGATTTCACCTCAGATCGGAGTGTTGTGGTCCACCGGAACAAAACACCTCACGCTTGGAGCGCATTTCAAATGTCCGGGCTACACCCACAGGGTCCGGTGAGGCGAAGAACAATACTATTCGAGCAAATAATTCGTTCTAAACTAATTTGAAGAGAAATAATTCTAGCACGAACAAGTGGCCCTGTCAAGGAGTTCATAGCATTCGTAACATCTTGTTTTTATGTATTTTTATGGTATTTGAGGAAATTCAGAAAGGCCGCTATGTCGTTCCACCTTCATTCTACAATTGCAGGTTTCACCGAGCACGTTCAGTTAGTTTCAAGTTTATATTTCCATCAACTATCCGTAGGAAGTGGACCGCTGAAAACCTCAACATTGCAGTTCCAAAAATGCAGTGCGAGGCAGCCCCCGACAGTTTGCAGATATTGCCATGACATTGATCGCACCAAGTGCTTAGGGCGGGTTTGCTATTTCTCTTATCTATGCGGCTATCAGAGCACCAGCAAGAACCGACGATGTCACATCGAAATATTGAAGGTCCGTGATGAAGGAGTGATCGGGTCTTTTTTTTTAGCGCTGCGTGGCAAATCGGACGCCCATTTCATAGGCTTTTTGGAGATCTTGGGGAAACACTTCCTGACGCCGTTTCTTTTTCATGTCACCGTCAAAAAGGTCCGCGACAACCTTGGAATAATCTTTGAATTGATACGTGTCATAGCTCATGATCGATTCTGCATGGCCGAAAATCTTCTTCATGTAACCTTCGTTGTTAGTGAATATCCATTCATAGCCAACGGCTTGTGCCCATTCTTCGGGGGCATTCATCGTGTAGACTAGACCGGCACGAATCGTCCGTGGGAAACGGATTTGATCCGTATAGGTACCGTTGAGCTATGACTTTCATAGATCAGTGTCCGTGGATGGAGTGTTTCATCTTCTCCCTGAGCTTGTGCCGAAGGCTGGCGGCAATTTCTTCTGCAAGGGCATGCTTGTCCGGTTTTGATTCGAGGCCCTTGACGAGTACCTCCATGCTCATCCTGACTTCGTCGTTTGGGCCGGGCAGGGCCACGATGAGTGCATCTTCCACTTGTCCCACACCGATTCTGACCCCGTCCTTGGTGTGCCGACCTTTTTCCTTTTCAAATGTGCAGATGTAGGGCGTGGCGGCCGTCGGGTCCAGGCTGAGGACGGCCTCGACGGTATGGTCCTTGTCCTCGGCGCCCACGCCCCCCGTGGTGATGATCAGCGCGTAGCCGTCATCGTAGACAGCCTGCCTCAGGTTGCCGGCGATGAGCACCTTGTCGTCCTTGAGGGTAGGGCCTCGTTTCACGACGTAGCCCTCGGCTTCGAGTGTTTCCGCGATGGCAGGGGTGTTGGTGTCCTTGATCTGGCCGGTTGCGACCTCGTGCCCGGTGGAGAAGACGATGGCCCTTTTGGACAGATTCAGCCGGATTTCCTCGACCATCCTTTCGGAACGCCCCAGTGCTTCTGTGGCTTCGTCTCTGTCAAAGGCGATCCATCCGAGCATGCCGTTCGAGTGAATCGATGTCTCCTCGGTGATGTTCACGCCCGGCAGCCTGCCCAGGCTCTTCAGAAGTTCGTCCTGCTTGCCCACCACAAGGTTGGGATCCACCGTCTGCCTCAGGATGTCGAGGGTTACGTGGTGGTCCTGGACGTCCGTGACCAGCACTTCGCCGTGCTCCATCCCGAGCGTGTCGGCCACGGTGGAGGCGATCTCGTTCAGGTTGGCGTCCCGGAGCGAAATCCGCTCGATCCAAAGTTCGGTCTTTTCCAGGAGATTCGACAGGTGGCTACTCATCGTTCATCCCTTCTGGTGTCGTCCGCGAGGGCTCAAGCGACCTTGACCATCCGCTTGCCCAGGTTCTCTCCGTTGAGGAGGCCGATCAGTGCCTGGGGGGTGTTCTCCAGGCCTTCGAGGATGTCCTCCCGGACCTTGATCTTGCCCGTGGCGACCCATTCGGCAAGGTCCTGAAAGGCCTTGGTGAACCGCTCCAGGAAGTCGGAAACGATGAACCCGCGCATGGTGATCCGGTTGACCACCAGCAGGCCGGGAATACCTCGAGGGCCTTTGGTGGGAAGTTCGCCATCATAGCCGGACACCGCGCCACAGCATATGATGCGGCCGTTCGTGTTGGTTTGAAACAGGACCGCCTCGAGGATCTCCCCACCCACATTGTCGAAATAGATGTCGATTTTGTCAGGACAGGCCTTTTGCAGGGCTTCGTGAATGTTTTCGGTCTTGTAGTTGATTGCGACATCAAAGCCGAGTTCGCCGGTGAGCCAGGCGCATTTCTCGTCCGATCCGGTGATGCCGACGACTCGGCATCCCTTGACCTTGCCGATCTGTCCCGCGACAGAGCCCACAGCGCCGGCCGCGGCCGAGATCACGAGGGTTTCGCCGGACTTGGGCGCGCCGATCTCGGTGAGGCCGAAATAGGCGGTCAGCCCGGTGATGCCGTACACGCTCAACAGGTGCGTGACCGGTTCCAGGCCCGGGAGCCTGTTGAGTTCTGTGGCAGGTCGGGCGGCATAGTCCTGCCAGCCGCAATCGCCGAAGACGAGGTCGCCCTTCTTGAGCTTGGTGTCCCCTGGTTCGACCACTTCGCCGAGCGAATAGCCGGCCATGATGTCCCCGGCCTTGACCGCGGCACGGTAGGTCGTGCCCTGCATCCAGGCCCGGTTGGCAGCGTCGATCGAGATGTACCGCACCTTGACCAGGACCTCGCCCGTGCCCGGCTTGGGCACGTCGCTTTCCCTGAGCTGGAAGTGCTCCGGGCCGAGTTTCCCCTTCGGGATCTCCTTCAGGATGAGTTGTCTGTTTTTGGTCCCACTCATCGGTAATCCTCCCTTGCCTCGATTACCTCCAGGCGCATGTCCAGGAGGGGTGCGTCCACGATCTGCCGCCCGATATCCAGGATGTCCACGTCCATGCCTCTCAGTTCGTCCACGTCCTCCAGCTGAATGCTTCCGCTGAAGGCAATGCTGACCCTGTTTCTTTGGTCCAGGCGGACGAGTTCGTGGACGACACGGTCCACGTCTTCCGTGTTTCCCGTGTCGATGTGCAGGATGTCCGCACCGAACTCCACGGCCTCGCAGGCCTCTTCCACAACACTCTTGTGCCTGCCCTTGAGCTGTGCCACCTTCCTGCGGTTCGTCATGGTGCTCACGGCCTGCAGGGCCTTTCCTATGCCTCCGAGTATTCGGATGTAGTTCTTGTCCAGGTACACAAAGGGATCCCGGCTGATCCGGATCAGGGCCCCGCCCCCGCCCACGGCCCTCCGTATGGACTCCTTCTGGGAGAAGGGCATCTTCTTCCAGGCCCCGCAGACTATCTCGGGCCGCCCGTCGGCTCGCGTCACGAAGGCCCGGGCCGCCGTGGCGATGCCCGAGGGTTTGGCCATGAGCCCGATCAGCACATCCTCGGCCGACACGACCTGCTTGGGCGAGCCGGAGAACCTTGCGATTTCGTCTCCCGGACGAACCTCGGAGCCTTCCGGCAGGATTCCCAGCAGGGTCAATCCCATTCTCTTTGATTCATCTGCGGCCCGATTCGTCTCAGCAAGGATCCCTTTGTCGTCGGCGAGGATGACGCCCGTGACCTTCGTGCCGTCCACGGTGCGGAAGATTTCGTCCCGTAGGTCGGGTTCTGTGGTTCCTGTGATTCGGGGTTTTTTCACAGTTTTCCTTTTTTTCCTTATACCCTCTCCCTTGAGAGGGAAAGGGCAGGGTGAGGGTGGCACAGAAGCCCCCCTCATTCCCCGCCTTCGCGGGGACAGGCTCTGACCTTCTCCCCGAGGGGAGAAGGAATTCGCTGTGCCAATGGATTCCCGCTTTCGCGGGAATGACGGCTTCTTTTAGTTTCGGGCGCGGGGTCTGACACCCGACCCCTGACCCCTGGTCCCTGCTGTTATGCCTCTTCCGGGTCGATGCCTCTTTGCTTGAGCCACATGGGGAGAAGTTCCTCGTCGACCCTGCGGCTCACTGCGGGTGCCCTCCGGACCAGATCTTCCGCCATGGAGGGGCTGGCCGTGATGTTGCCGAAGCTTCCGTCGAAGGCGATCACCTTGTCGGTTCCGGCCACCTTGCCCGCGAATTCCATGGCCGTCTCCAGGGAGTCGGCGATCACCGCGTGATTCATGAACTCCGGGTTGGTGGAGTCCAGGTTGAGCATGTCCGCCTGGTCCCGTCCCACGACGACGGTGGGTACGTGACGCGGCACGTCCGATATGGGAAGCCCGGGCCAGGCCTGGTTGATCACTACCGCTTTGATGGCCGGGTTGATGTTCATGATTCGGTCAAAGGTCTTCATCTCCCCGCTGAAGTACTTCGCCACCATGTCGTGAAGGCCGTAGGCCGAGGGAACGGTCAGGTCAAAGGCATCGTACTTCCCGTTTTCCAGGCACCCGAAGGCGATGCCGCCGGAGTGAATGTAGTATCCCCACCTGCCCGCATCCCAGACGGCGATGCACTCGTCGATTTCGGCGACGAGCCTCAGGACCTTCCCGTAGTCCCGGAGGAGTTCTCTGGATATGCGCCGGTCCAACCGGTACATGTCGTTGTCCGCGTCCGTGCCGATGATCCCGTCCGGTGTGCTCCTCAGGATGCAGGAGAAGGCAAACTTGTCCTGCACCAGGGGCGAGTCAAAGATCGCCTTTTGCAGGAAATTGGCGGCGCGATTCGAAAATGTCCCGTGAAAGGCCGCCCTGGTTTCATACCTGGCGTAGTTCATGGCGAACGCCTTCAGGCATCGGTTCATCATCCGGTGGAAATACAGGTCTCTCGGTTCGTCGTGAGGGGCATGGATGATCCAGTCCGCGTCGTAGATCCTTGCCAGTCCGTACAGGGTGCCGATCTCCGTCTCGATCGGGAGCGGCTTGTCAAAGGGGTGGGTGGTTGTCACTTCACCGTTCAGGTAATCCTTGAGGCCGAAGTAGTCCACCACCTCGTCCGCCTCCCTGACCCCCACTCCGGAGGCGACCCGATAGCGGATGTTCTCGCACCCGGTCTTCTCCCGGACCACGTCCCCGAGCGCCTTCAGCATCTCGCGGTAGTGAAGACCCTCCAGGATGTAGAAACCGTGCTCCGAGCAGAGGATGTTGACCGTGTCCTCCGGTCGGATCCTTTCCATGTTCACGGCGGCCAGCGCATCCCGGGTCGTCTGGCAGGTCTCCTCCACGCCTTCCCCCTGGCGGTATCCCTTCTGTATTTCAGGGAAGAGTTCGGTCACACCGACGGACACCATGCCCGGCAGGTCGGCCGGACGGCATGTCCTGGGAGTGGGACCGTACATGGACGGCATGACTTCCGGCGGCTGAACGGCTGGTTGTACCATGGCTCTCTCCGTGCTTTCTATTCGTAGACTAGGTGAGACTATCGAAGTGGTACGCAGGATACTTCTTGGCGATCTCCTCAGAAATGTCGTGGGAGGTGAGCGGCAGACTGTTCCAGCGGGGGTCTTTCGGTATTTGCACGCCCGCACAGTCAAAGAGCTTGAAGATCACGGCCATGCAGTAGATCCCGCACCCGGACCCGGCCCCGGTCCCGACGACTACATCCTCAGGTGATTTCGCGCCGTCGATGATGGCGGCCGCTATCTCACCGACCGTTGTTCCGGTGCACGCGCAGAGCGGCAGGTCCGGCAGCAGACCCGCCTGGGCGCACAGGGCCTGTATTTTTTCCGGATCGACGGATTCCATGTCGAATGCAAGCGTTAGGGGTTGGATGCGCCGAACCATCTGGACGGCATCTTCACGGCAGACCTCGCTGCATTTTCCGCACGCCACACAGCGGTCCTGTTGCACCACGGCGATCTTATCGACCACCTTGATGGCGCCGCTGGGGCAGAGCTTTTCACACCGTTTGTCCCCGTTACATTTTTCCGGGTCCACTCTGGACATAAACCGAACGATCTTCATCGACGCCTCCCAATGTCAGAAGCCTTTCCAGCCTAGCCCCCGACCAGTTTCATTAGCAGTGGGTCCGGCTTGGTCCTTGAAATCACGTTGGCAAAGGCCTCCATAAATTCCGCATCCAGCCTGGCTATTTCTTCCTCGGGTCGTCGGACCATCCGAATCGACTTCTCTTCACATCCAGCCGCACACACCCCGCACCCGATACATTTGTCCTGATCAACCACGGCGGTTGTTTCGATTTCAATGGCGCCCACCGGACATGCTTCGACGCATGTTCCGCAGGACGTACAAGTCTCAGTGGCGTCAACGGCGTGAAAGTGGTTCTTGGAATACGTGTGCGTCTTACCCATCTTCATTGCGTACAAGTTGACACACGCGT
Source organism: Syntrophobacteria bacterium (assembly GCA_030145435.1). GTDB lineage: Bacteria > Desulfobacterota > DSWW01 > DSWW01 > DSWW01 > S015-6. The sequence goes on from JAQYVQ010000076.1 coordinate 8,964, forward strand.
GCTTGCAGCAATTGCACAAAATCACACCGGGCAAGCCCGTGTGGACCTGGCCCGCTTCCGCACATGCTTCCAGAATCTCAATCGTTTCATCCAGGGTGATGTGACGCGCGTGCCCCTGTTCCACGGCCCAACGTGCCATTTCACCAAGAGCCATGCAGCAGTCATTGATGCAGTCGCAGGCCTCGCCATGATCGCCGTGTTGCTCGATGAGTCGGCAGGGACACGCGGACACGGCTGCATAGTCGGTTGTACGTCTGATCTCGTCATAGAGATTCTCGTCCGGTTTGGCGTCCGATGGAAGAGCGCTGACGATGCACCACGCCCTGTTATGCTGTCCCAGCTCGGATACTGCCTCATTGATATATATGGGCCTGAACTTGTCCCAGAGTCCTATGAGTTCCTTCTTGAAGGGAGTGCTCATGTCTCCCCACCCGGATGTCTC
>JAQYVQ010000142.1 GCA_030145435.1 Syntrophobacteria bacterium
CCCTCCTACCCGGAGGACGACCCTTTCACGGCCCCACGAAACCCCTTTGCGAGGAGGTAGATCTCGGAAGAGGCCTTCCTCGAGGCGCTGGGCACCACTCTTCTGACCTCCCCGAACTCGTCCTTCAGCTCCCTGATGACCGCATCGAGTTCCTCCCCCTGGAAGACCTTGGTCAGGAAGATGCCGTCCGGCCTCAGCAGCTCCCGGGCCACGGCAAGGCCGGTCCTCGCGAGCTCGCAACTCCGCATATGATCCTGAAAATGGATCCCTGTAAGGTTGGGAGAGAGGTCCGAGGTCACCACGTGCGCCTCGCCTCCCAGGGCCTGGCGAATCCGGCTCCGGACCTCCGGCGCGGTAATGTCTCCCTGGATCAGCTCCACGTTCTCGGAGGCGAGGGCTCTGGTCTTCTGGAGATCCACGCCGACCATCCGCCCCTTTGGCCCGACCTCCGCTGCGATGAGCTGCAGCCAACCCCCGGGCGCGCACCCGAGGTCCACGACTCGGGCCCCTTTCCGGAAGATCTTGAACCTCTTCTGAATCTCGAGGAGCTTGTAGGCTGCGCGAGAACGGTACCCTTCCTGCTTCGCCTTCTTGTAGTAATGGTCTTTTCGCTTGTCCACCGTTGGTTCCTGAGGGGGTCATTCGTGAAGGGAATCGATCAGGTCTCCACGGGCTGTTGCTCAAATGGGATCCCGTCGGCAGTTCGGGGACGGCCACCGATCTCTGCTGTCTGGGCTGTCCCCGAACTCCACCTTGGCAACAGCCCTTCCAGTCTACAACCGATCCGGTTCGAAAGGTAGCACCCCGGAGGACCCGGGAGAATAAAATCGACCTCAAATTGACTTTTTGCTCAGAATTCATAGAATAGATGAGTTTCAGTACTTTCGCGATATCACGAATGGAAGGATCATATCAATGCCGGTTGGAATCCTTGGGAAAAAGATGGGAATGACGCAGGTCTTCGATCAGGACGGGAACTGTATCCCCGTAACCGTCATCCAGGCAGGCCCCTGTTATGTGACCGGAATGAAGACCCAGGAGAGGGACCAATACACCGCGATCCAACTCGGGTACGACGAGGTCCCGGAAAAGAAGCTCAACCTTCCCCGGAAGGGACACCTCAAGAAGGCCGAGGTAAAACCCCTCAAGGTTCTACGGGAGTTCCGCGTACCGGGAGAGGCGATGGCGGAGCTGGCTCTCGGACAGGAAGTGGTTGTGGGCCAGTTCAAGCCGGGTGATTTCGTGGACGTTACCGGCACGTCCAAGGGGAAGGGGTTCACAGGGGTAATGAAGCGTCACAACTACCATGGGTCCAAGGCAAGCCACGGAGTCCACGAATACTTCCGGCACGGCGGATCCATCGGCGGCTGCACCCCCGCGCACACGATCAAGGGCAGGAAGATGCCGGGAAGGTCCGGCGCGGCCCGGGTCACCCTCCAAAACGTGGAAGTCGTGCAGGTAAGGGACCAGGATCACCTGCTCATGGTCAAAGGGGGCCTGCCGGGCGCACGCAACTCCCTGGTCATGATCCGGAAAGCGATCAAGAAGTCGAAATAGACCCCGCCTCACTCATCCAACTTCTTCACCTCGAGGGCATGGAGCGCATCCCACCCCATCCGGTATTTCGCCCGTATTCGGTCTCCTGCACGGAGGTCCGCAAACCGGCCCGTTACCGAACCCGTCCCCGCAATCGTTGTCCGGGCGTCGATTATTGCTGGGGAATTTTTTTCCGGTACCGGGAACGAATATCCCCTGATTGTCATCTAAACTGACGAAAAAGGGCAGTCAAATTCATAATCAGTTCACAAATCCAATATATTTACGGAAACGTGCAGAAAAGTGCGAAAAAGTGCGGGTGGCATGGTAATTGCTGTAACCTTCTGGCAGGCCATGCAAGAAAACCCTTTAGGACCGATCACATCCGTCGGAAGAGACACATCCGATAGTGGAGAGAGATCATGGGAAGGCCAAGAACAAACGGGAACAACTCGAAGGACCGAACCGGGATCAGCATTCGACAGTTGAAGAAGGAGTTGAAGCTCATCCCGAACGACATAAAGAGGGAGATGCGTTTCCTTGATCTCCTGTTTGCGGAGAGGAACTTCTCCAGGACCCAGGCGGAGCGGGAGGTCCTGAAGGACTTCATGGACCGCGCGAAGAAAATGGTCGAATTCCACCAGAACCGCCTGGACAGGTACCAGCAGTGCTACGACCAGCTCAAGGAGAAGAAGGCCTTTGACCTGAGCCTGCTGCTCCCCGACGAGCTTCAGGCCCTGCGGGGTGAACCATTGCAGGCAGAAGCCCCCGCGTACTCGACCGAGGGAGAGGGACTCCGCACGGGGACTGACGGCTGACCCATCAGCGATCGTTTCGCCTTCTCCTACCCTCAACTGATGGGGAACTTCTCTATCAGGATCCTTCGAAGCCTTGCCCCGTAGATCAGGTCGAAGGTCTGCTCCTTGTCGGGAAACAGGCGAAGTGCCATGTTCTTGACTCCGCCGATCAGCCCCTGAGCCTCTTCGAGCGACATCGCCTGCTGGTGCAGGACGCAGCAGGCGAAATCCGCAACCCGCTGCAGTTGCCGGACCTTCTTCTCTTCTTCGATCCTCTCCTCGTCTGTCGCCATCTTCCCGCCGTATCCTTCGGCTTCTTGCCTTACGTCTTTCGAGACCCTCTCGGGCTACGCCCAACCCGGGTCAACTGCACTCGATCCGCGCCAGATTCGCCTTCAGCCTCTCGAAAAGATCCGCAAAGCTCCCGCTCGACATGAACAGGACCACGTCCCCGGGCCGACACGTTTCCGTCAGGGCCTTTTCCATGTGCCCCGAATCGTCGAAGCAGTAGGCGACTCTCCCTCTCTTTTGAAGATCCTCCACCCAGACGCCCGGGTCGAATCGCTCGCCGGGAGCGACGGTTTCCGGCCGGTAGACGGGCGCACACATCGCAACGTCCGCCACGGAAAAGGCCTCTGCATAGTCGGTCTGGAAGACGTTCCTGCGGCTCGTGTTCGTTCTCGGTTCGAAGACCGCCACGATCCGCCGGCCGGGATACCTCCTGCGAACGCCCGCAAGGGTCTCTCGGACCGCTGTGGGGTGGTGCGCGAAGTCATCCATCAGCAGGACACCGTTTACCTCCCCCGCGACCTCCTGCCGACGACGGACCCCTTCGAACCTCTCCACACAGGACTTCAACCCCTCGAGCCCAAAGCCCAGGTGTGCGAGCAGGCCCAGGCTTCCCAGGACGTTCAGGCCGTTGTGCCGCCCGGACAACGGCAGGGGGAACTTTCCCACGGACCGGCCCCTGCAGGAGACCTCCAGCGAGCCGGGCGTCCCGGGGGGCTCTTCCAGCACGCCCACCCAGTCGGCGTCCTTCCCGTACCCGTATGTTTCCACCTTGCAAGCCGCCTTCCTGGCGATCTCGACCGCATCCGGATACTCGTTGCACACCATCACGAACCCCTCCGGGGGCATGAGCGCCACGAAACGGAGGAACTGCTCACGGATCGAGTCCAAGTCCGGGTAGATGTCCGCGTGATCGAACTCGAGCGAGGTGAACAGGGCGACCCCAGGACGGTAGTGCAAAAACTTGGGGCCCTTGTCAAAGAAGGCTGAATCGTACTCATCTCCTTCGACGACGAAGTACTTGCCCTTGCCCAATCGACTGCTCAACCCGAAATTGGTCGGTTCCCCCCCGACGAGGAAACCAGGCTCCACCCCTGAGCACTCGAGGAGCCAGGCGAGCAGGGCCGTGGACGTGGTCTTGCCGTGAGTCCCGACCACCACGATCGGGCACCGGGAATTCAAGAAGAAGTGGGCGAGGCTTTCGGGGAACGATCCGTACGGGAGGTCCCGCGCAAGCATTTCCGCCACTTCCGGATTGTCCTTGGAGACCGCGTTGCCCACCACCACGAAATCCGCATCCTCCGGCAGGTTTTCCGGTCCGTACCCGAGGGACAGGTCGACCCCGGCCTTCTGGAGGAGCTCTCCCATGGGTGGGTATGCCTGAACGTCCGAACCGCTCACCTGCACGCCCATTTCACGAAACAGGAGGGCGAGGGCCCCCATCCCGGTCCCGCACGCCGCGATCATGTGCACTTTCTTCGGGACTTCCACTGGTATTCTTCCCAATGCCTCTCCTTTCTGATCGACACCCTCTTCTAAACGAGGAGTAACTCCTCGAATACGGCATCGTGGACCTGGGGCCTGAGCGCCCGGATCGCCGCGTTCTCTCGACTCGGATGGACCCTGTTCGTGAGGAAGATGACCGATACGTTCCGATCACAATCCATCCAGAGCGAAGTCCCAGTGAACCCGTTGTGACCGACGCTGTTCTTCGAATAATAGCGCCCGGAGGCGGAACCCTTCTCAGAAGGCGTATCCCAACCAAGGGCCCAGGTCCCTGGGGAAGGAGCGTCTTGTCTCTGGAAAAAGGTCTTCAGGGGTCCCGCCGCAAAAAGCCCGGACCGGTTCCGCAATCCCTGGAAAATCTCGGCCACGATCCGGTCCAGGTCCGCGGCAGTGGAGAACAGGCCTGCGTGGCCTCCCACCCCACCCACGAGACAGCAGTTCTCGTCGTGCACCTCCCCTGCCAGGACCCTTCTCCGCCAGGGACAATCCTCCGTGGCCGCAATGGCTTCATCTTCTCCCGCCGTCGCCCCGGAATCCCCTTCGACTCTCCTGTATCCGATCCGGCTGAGTCCCAGGGGCCGGGCGATCTCCTCCTGAAAGAGGCGGTCCAGCGGGCGCCCGGAAGCCCTTTCCAGAATCGACCCGAGCAGAAGGAACCCCAGGTCGGAATAGATCTCTTCCTTCCCGGGCGGCACTTCCAGGGGCTCTTCCAGGACCCTCTGCGAAAGCGCCTCCATGGAGATCGGTTGCCTGTCCGCGGGGTATTCCTGATAGAAGGGCCTCCAGCCCGGCAACCCGGACCGATTCGAGAGGAGCTGCCTGACGGTGATTCGCCTCTTTGCGGGATCCTTCACGGGCAAGAACCATGCCTCGAGGTCCTGATCGAGATCCAGGCTGCCCCTCTGGACCATGATCAGGGTCAGGAGAGAAGCACAGACCGGCTTGGTGAGAGAGGCAAGGTCGAAGAGGGTTTCCCGGGTCATCGGAAGCTCAGCAGGCAACCCCTGCCGCAATCCATAGGCCTCGCGGAGGATCACCCCATCCGGCCCCCGGACCAGGAGGACGGCCCCGGGCACTTCGCGAGCTCCTTCGATCTTTTCGCGGAGCAGACGGTCGACTCTTTTCAGGCCTCTGGCGGTCATTCCTGCAGCTTTACGGCAGGCTCGAGGAAGGAAACCCGGCCCTCCCTGCCATCCATCTCGGCGAGCACCCCAAGGGGTAGAGGCACGTTGTGCTCCCCGTGTCCCACGGGGAGGTCGCAGGCGACGGGCACGCCCAGGTCCTTCGTGTTCCCCTCGAGCACCTCGTCCATGGCTTCCTTTTCGTGCCTCCCCTGTTCGCCGGTCCGGCTGCCCTGGAAACCTCCGAACAGAAGGCCCGCAATCGACGAGAGCTTCCCTGCCTGGCCGAGTTGAACCAGCATGCGGTCCACCCTGTACGGTTTCTCTCCCCGGTCTTCCAGGAAGAGGATTCTGCCCGCGGTCTCCAACTCCCAAGGTGTTCCCAGGGTGGAGCAAAGCAACGAAAGATTGCCCCCAACGATCGGCGCCCTGGCAAGGCCCGTGCGGATCCATCGGATGTCCCCGGCGGGAATCGGTCCGAAGGGCTCCCCCTTTGTCAGGAGCCGGAGAAGACAATCTCGGGTAACGTCGGAGAGGGTCCCCATCTCGTTCACGACGGGGCCGTGAAAACAGACCAGGCGGGCCGTTTGGAGCAGAAAGGTGAGGAGGCAGGTCGCATCGCTGTAGCCGAGGAAGATCTTCGGATGGCCCCGAATCAGGTCAGCGTCCAGCCTGTCCAGGATCCGCTGCGCACCGTAGCCTCCACGCACCACGAAGACCGCGTTGACCCCGGGATCCACGAACATCCCCTGCAGCTCGTCCGCACGCTCCTGGTCCCCTCCTGCCAGGAATCCCTTGCGCCGCTCGAGCAGATCGGGCCGGTGCTTGACGTGAAATCCCTCGTCCTCGAGGAATCGGATCCCGGCCTCGAGCGCCTCCTGCTGAAAAGGACTCGACGGCGCCACCAACCCGACACAGTCCCCTTTCCGCAACACGGGGGGTTTTACGAACACGTCCTCAGGTCCCATGCCCAACCTTACTCTTCACCTTGCCAGTAGCGTAGGGTCTCGCATTCATGCTCCATGGGCGGCAACGTCTCCAGCAACACTTGCTGTGACTTGTCGATCCGATCCTTGACGGCCACGCGCTCTCGCTGGAACTCGTTCTTCCGTCTCGCGGAGGTGGCCCTGTGGATCACCTTGTTGAGTTCCACGAGCCTGTCCTCGTCTTGCTCGAGTTGGAGGGTCCACTTCTCCTTTTCTTCCGTCACCTTCTTCTGACACTCCTTATAATTGTCGACCGGTTCCGACGGATCCTGGGTCGGTGCGTCAGAGGGTGGGGGAGCCGCCGGCGCCACGTTGACGGGATACTCGGGCAGATCCTGGACCTCGACCCGCTCCCGCTGAGAGGGGGGAACCCGTGTCAGGTCGTCCGTAAAATGCGTGTTCCCTTGCGCGTCCTGCCAACTGTAAAACGTCGCCTGGGACACTCGGGGAAACGCAAATGTAACCAGGGCCATTACAAATAACGCGATTATTCCGTAATACCTCATGGTCAGGTCATCCTTTTTGCTCAAGGATCCTTCGTTTTCGTACCCGTGGCACGAGATCGTTCGATTCGGGCAGGGTTGTAGTTCAATTTGCGTGCCATCGCCCCGTTTTGGGGCGTCAGTATAGCCCAGAAGAACCACAAAAAGCGAATCCCTAGGAGGCTGTCCGAGAATTGCTTCGTTACGAGATTTCGAATGCGCCTGGTATGCAAGGAAGGGCCCGCAAAACCGCCGCAGGTGTGCTCGTTGCACATCGAGGACGGTTTTGTGGGCCCTGACACAGCAGGCCAGGATGCAGTCGGAATCGCAGTAGAAGGATATTCTCGGAACGCCTCCTAGATCTTGCCCGCTCCGCCGGGGGGCCCCTTGCTCAGCGGACCAATCCACTTGACAAATCCTCTCGAACTTCTAGAATTCCATTAAGCTTTTTACCCTGGGGCTGCCCCGGGTCCTCAATGGGCAAAACCTAAAGGGGCTGTTGCCCAAAAAACCAATGAGCTGTGGAGTCCCATTTGGGCAACAGCCCGTAAAGACAACGGATGGAGTTGTCGACCTTCCTGGAAGGAGAATCCCCCACATGCATCCGATTCTTGTCCAGTTCTTTGGATTCAGTATCCACTCTTACGGTGCCATGCTCGCCATCGGCTTCGTTGTGGGAATCAGCCTGGCCGCCCGGGAGGCCGTCCGGACGGACGTGGACCCCGAGAAGGTGCTCAATCTGGCCTTCTGGATACTCGTCAGTTCGATCATCGGGTCCCGCCTGTTCCACTGCATGGTTTTCTACCCCCAGTACATCAAAGATCCTTTGAGTATTCTCAAGCTGTGGGAGGGCGGCCTGGTCTTCTACGGTGGATTCCTGGGGGCGCTTCTGGCCGGCTTCTTCTACTGCCGTGTTCAGAAGCTCAACTACTGGGAAATCGCCGACATCTTCATGCCCTCGGTCATGTTCGGGTTGGTCTTCGGCCGCATCGGTTGCACGATGGCAGGCTGTTGTTTCGGGAAGGCATGCGGTCCGGATTTTGCGCTCGGGATCACGTTTGACAACCCTCTCGGGCTGGGGGTGAAGAACACACCCCTCTACCCTACGCAGCTGATCTCGGCGATCAATGGGTTCTTGATCTTCCTCACCCTTTGGCTCTACCGGGAGAAGAAGAGATTTCACGGAGAATTGGTTGCCATCTGTCTGATCGTTTATGGGATCACCCGCTCATTGATCGAAATCCTCCGAGAGGACCCGAGGGGCTTTCTCCACCTGGGACCTCTCCTCCTCTCTGAATCACAGGTCGTCAGCGTATTCATGTTTCTCTTTGCCGCTTACGTGCTGATATGGGTACGCCCAAAACAATACCTCTCCCCTCAACAACAGAGCAGTTAAAAGGCAACCCCCGTCATGAAACTAAGACTCGGTCTCCCGAAGGGGAGCTTACAGCAGGCTACGTTTCAACTGTTCAAAAAGGCAGGCTATACCCTGAGCGTCAGTGAGCGATCCTACTTTCCGGACGTGGATGACCCGGAGATCTCGTGCCTCCTGATCCGGGCGCAGGAGATGGCCAGGTATGTCCAGGACGGCGTTCTTGACGTGGGTCTGACAGGCAAGGACTGGGTCCTCGAGCATGGGGCCAGCGTCAAGGAGGTCGCCTCCCTGCTCTACGCCAAGGCAGGCTTCCGGCCTGTCCGGTGGGTGCTGGCCGTGCCCGCGAACTCCCGCATTCGAAGCGTGGAGGATCTGGAAGGAAAGCGTGTGGCCACGGAACTGGTCCAGTACACGAAGCGCTACCTGAAAGAACGAGGCATCAAGGCGGTCGTGGAATTCTCCTGGGGAGCCACCGAAGTCAAGCCCCCCACCCTTGCGGACGCAATCGTAGAACTGACCGAAACCGGAACCACGCTCAAGGCACACAACCTGAGGATCGTCGAGACCATCCTCGAATCGACCACCGTCTTGATCGCCAACCGCGAGTCCTGGAAGGACCCCGCCAAGAAGGAAAAGATCCAGAACCTGGCCCTTCTCCTTCAAGCAGCCATCGAGGCGGAGCACAAGGTCGGGTTGAAGATGAATGTTCCCCGAAAGGCCATGGAGAGCGTCCTCGCGGCTCTTCCCGCCCTCCACACGCCGACCGTCTCTCCCTTGAGCGACGAAGGCTGGTGCAGCGTGGAAGTCATCCTTGCGGAGAAGGATGCAAGGGACCTGATTCCACAGTTGAAACGAAAGGGCGCTTCAGGGATCTTCGAGTATCCCCTCAATAAGCTGGTGTACTAGCCGCCTAGTGGGATGACCTGGAAACATCCGTATGCTTCAGGAGAGTGCTGCCGGTCGGTACTGTCCTGGGTTCCCTCTCCGATTTGCTTGGGCTCCGTCTCTCCCTCCCCCTACAAAGTCGCCCGGCACAAATCTCCGACGGAACCCAGGACAGTACCTAACAACTGGAACTCTTTCAGGGATACATGACGACGCTTTCCTATCAACCCATTAGCCCAAACATTCCAGGGCCGCCCGGCCCCGCCCGTCCAGAGAGAAAGGATCACAATTCCATTACTAAGCCGTCTTCCGCCAGCGTGATCGGCCCAGCGTAGTGGCGTTGGCAGGGCGTCAAGAGGTCCTGACCCCGGCACGCCGGATAGAAATGTGTGAGCAGCAGGCGACGACAGCGCGCCTGGCCCGCGATCCTTCCGGCCCCGGACGGGGTCAGGTGTCCGGGTCGCTCCTCCCCCTCCGGAAAGGAGCACTCCAGGACGAGAAGATCCGCGTCCTTCGCGAAGACCGCGAGTTCGTCGCAATACTCCGTGTCCCCTGAATAGACGAGACGCTTTCCACTCCCATCCTTGATTTCGTAGGCGATGGCGGCCGGACCGTGCCGGACGGAACAGGCGCTCACAAGGACATCTTTGAGCGACGACGAGCCTGACGGGAGGATCTTCTCTTCCCGTGGGTACCCTTCCGCCGCGACCCACGGGCCGTAGGTGGTCTCGAGGTCCCTCAGGAACTCGAGCAATCCTGTCGGGCCGAAGAGGGACAGGGCCCCTTCTCGCGGCCACTCCGGGTTGCGAAAGGCGAACAGCAAAGGAACGAGATCCCCCGTGTGGTCCGGGTGCAGATGACTGAGCAGGACGCCGTCCACACATCTCACCTCGATCCCGAACCGAGCCGCTCGATAGAGCGATCCGGATCCCAGGTCCAGGAACAGCAGGGTGTCGCCGGAACGCACAGCGATCCCCGGCGAACCTCTCTCCTTGTCCGGGATCGCCGTCCCGGACCCCAAGACCGTGATTTCCATTTGCGCCTCCCCCTGCTTCATATCTGAATTGTGCGCTTCCTGTCCCAGTGGTAGACTGAATAAGTTCACACAATGGGGCCCTGCGGATGGCAAAGATAAAGAGCACCCTCGACTTGATCATGGAAAAGACAAAGCATCTCTCCCTGAACACAGAGGAGAAAGACGCGCTCGAGCAGCAGCAGTTGAACCAGCGGGTGCAGACCCCCCTGGTGCTATACCTGAAGGGAGAAAGAGATGCGAACTATCTCGCCCATGAGCTGGACCTGTTACCTCCCGAGACGATCGAAGAAGGCAAGAGGCTCTGCCTGGAACTCCTGATGGACCGGCTCAGTCCGCTGGAAGACAACCAACGGATCCTTGCCGCCGTGGAGAAGCTCCTCGGCAAGGCCGGACGCGAACGCTGGGAGGAGACGATTACACCCATCGAAAGACGGTTCCGCGACGACCTCCGGAAGGCCCGCGGGGAGGCGGCCGATCGCTGCCGAGAGGCCCTTGCCGCGGCGGGTCTGAAAGGTCCTGCGGTCCTACCTCGCGTTGACGAAGAGGACCCGGCCTGGAAGGAAAAACAAGAAACACGCATCCAGGCCTTTCGCGCAAGCGTGAAAACGGACCTCCAGGATCCTCAAATCCCCACGGGCGACCCGTGAAACTCCGCCCTACGGCTTATTAGATACCCACGGGCGACCCGTGGATCCCTGCCCCTTTGGGTTGTTAAATGTAGTCGAAGTACATCTTCTCGATCACGTCGAAGTTCTTTTCCACCGCATCCGCCTCGAAGATCGGCTCCCCGTGGCCCGGCATCAGCATGGCAGGCTTCAGGGCCCGGCAGCGCTGAATGCTCTGCTTCAGCAGGTTGCCGTCGCCACCCGGGAAGTCCGTCCGCCCAACACCCTGGGCAAAGATGAGGTCCCCGCTGAAGAGGATTTTCGGCTCTTCCCAGAAGAGGCAGACCGAACCGGGGGAATGCCCGGGGGTGTGGATAACTTGAAAGCGCTCCCCGCCGATCAGCAGTTCGCCCTCCTCGAGGAAGAAATCAAAGCTCACTTCGGGCATGTCTATCCCCAGCATCTTGGCAAGATAGGGGCCCATCTCCACAATGTATGCCTCTTCGTCCTTGTGGATCCCCACGCGGACCCCTTGTTTTCCCAGGGTGATACCGCCTTCCATGTGGTCCGGGTGCCCGTGAGTAAGGATGACGCTATTCACATCCCCCTGCTGAACACCATCCTCCTCCATGGATTGGTAGAGTTGGGGGAGGAAGGCCTCCAGCCCGGGATCGATCAGGCAGACCGCTTCCTCGGTTCGAATCACGTAGGAATTGCCGTTGTTCGCCCGATAGTCCCTCCAAGGGTAGGCGAAGAGCTTTTCGTTTATCTTCATGATGCACTCCTTTGCGCTTTTCCTTCTTACGTTCCGGTCAGATGTTCGTGGTCAGTGTATCCGCAGGGGCGAACTCGAAGATCTTGTGGAAGGCGGAGGCAATCTCCCTATCATACTCATGGCTCAGAGTAAAGATTCTGCACTGGATCACGCGAACCGGGATGAATCGGAAAAGCTCCTTCAGGATTTCCGTCTCGATCTTGTTGCTCGATTCGTTGTAGATGTAGATTTGTGCATCCCCCATGCGCAAGGGGTTGATCGGCCTCGCGTCCAAATGGGCCAGGTCGACACGGAAGTGAATCCTTTTCAGATGTCGTGGCAGATTCGATCGGAGCCTCTCCTCGAGGAGCTGCGGGTCCTGGACCATCCCGAAGATCTTCGGGTCATCATAATCGGCAAGGGAGAAGGTATACTCGTACGCCCTTTTCCATCGGGGTTTCCTGTGCAGGATGCTCTGCCACTTCTTGCCCAGTCGCTTCTCTTCCGGATCCTTCCCCTGCGTGGCCCACCGGTTGACCTCCTCGAGGAGGAACCAGTCCGTCAGCCTCTCGTAGGCATCCAGGTTCTTGGTCGGCTCGTACGGGAAGAGACGTTCAAGGGTCGGCCGGAAGATCTCCTTCAGATGCAGGTCGATGGCCCGCGTGGTCCTGTGGAAGTACATGTTCATGTAGAGATACATCCTTGCATTCAGGAATCGCACCAGCGCCGCCACCCCGGAATGGTGCAGGGTCATCCCCTTGGGGGAGAAAAACGTGTAGTAGATCAACCGGTCCACATCCACAAGGTCGGTCGAGACCCCCGCCATATAGGAATCCCGAAGTACATAGTCCAGGTTGTCTGCCGTGTAGATCCCGGAGAAGACAGGGCTCAGTGCAAGCAACCAGGAAGGGACCTCGTCCTTCTGCGGCTCCGAGGGTCGCTTGACGAGAAAGGCCACGTAGGCCGGATCCAGCGTTTCGTTCTCTTTGAGCTTACCGATCGGGCTGCGACGGATCCGACGAATCAGGTACGCCAGCTTCTGCTGCACGATCGCCTGGCTGATATCCTCGTGAGTGATTCCATAGCCCTGCAGGAAATGGGTATCGAAGAAATGGCTGAAGGGCCCGTGGCCCAGGTCGTGAAGAAGACCTGTCAGGCGTAATAGCTCTTCCACGTAGGCCTCGGAGGGCACATCGGGAAAGCATTTCTTCAGCGTGGGATACAACTGTCGGGCAAACCGGCCTGCGAGGAACATGGCGCCCAGGGAGTGTTGAAACCGGCTGTGTTCGGCCGAGGGATAGACCCAGAGCGCACTCTGCACCTGATGGATCCGACGCAGTCTCTGTACCCACGGATGGTCCAGGATGTCTTTCTCGGTCGTCTCGTCCGGACGTTCCTCGGTGTGGGTGGTATACTGCATGTACCCGTGGATCGGGTCATTAATGAGGCTGATTCCCTTGTAAGGAGAAATGTTCTGTGCCATGGCACTCCAAACGGTTGCTTCGGTCTTAAGGATCAGACCTTCAGATACTTCTTGAACCAATCCCTTGCCGCATTCAACACCTCTTCGAGGTCCTCGGGCCGCGTGAATCGGTGGTCCCCGCCGGGCAGCACCTTCAACGACTTGAGCCCGCTCGCGTTTGCGTGGATGGCGCGGGCATCCTCAACGGGCACCACTTCGTCCGCACCCCCGTGCAGAACCAGGAGGGGCGCCGAAACCCGGCGGGCCGCGCCCAGGACATCCTGCCTTCTGGCGTCCTCGAAGAACTTCTCGCCCGGCTCTCCTTCGGCGCCGAGTTGATACCCCTCATCCTTCCACTCCTGGGTCTTTCGTTTCAAGTCCTCCATTCGGTCCGCAATACCGACAGGCTGCCCGACGGCGGCCAGGGTGACCAGCACTTCGATCGACGGGTCCCCACTCGCATACAGGAGCGCCACCGCTCCACCCATGCTCGACCCGAGAAGGCCCACCGGATTCCCCCCCCGCTCCCGCACCCACCCGACTGCGGCACGAAGGTCGTCCACTTCCTGGGCAAAGGTGATTTCCTCGAACCTTCCCTCCGATTCCCCACAAAAGGAGAAATCGAATCGAAGCACCGAAAAGCCACTCTCCTCGAAAACCTGCGCAAAGGCCTTCTGCTTCGTGCCCTCCTTGGCAGACATCATGCCGTGGCAAAGGACGATCGTCGCCCCCAGGCCGGACCCCGAGGACCCTTGGTGAAGAATCCCGAAGAGCCTCTGATCCAGAGAATTGCGAAAAACGACCTTCTCCATCCGCTTTCTTCCTCTCGAGCCGTTCTCCAAAAGAACTCCATCTGCCTCTGCACCGTACCCCAATGTACCCAACGGGATTTATACAAGCAAGAATCCAGGCTATAATTTCAATCGATCCGACGAGAGAAAGGGAAGGCCCATGGAAAACGGAAGGCTCGGCGAACAAGACGGAGACTGGCATCTGAACCGATTTCAGGCCCTCCTGTTCGACATGGACGGCGTGATCACGGACAGCATGCCGTACCATTGCGAGGCATGGAGCAGGATCTTCGAGCGATACGGGATCTTCGTGTCGCAAGAGGAGATTCTGAAACGGGAAGGAGAGAGAGGTCTGGTCACCCTCGAAACCATACTGTCCGAACAGGGGCGTGAGTTTTCGCAAGACGAGCTCCGAAAGGCCCTCGAGGACAAGGAGGAGATCTTTCGGTCTCTGGCAAGCCCGACCCTCTTCCCAGGGGCCGATGCGCTCGTACGGACGATCCGGGAGCGAGGAAGAAAGCTCGCCCTGGTCACCGGGACCTCCGGCAGGGAGGCCAGGACCAATCTTCCCGCCGACCTGCTCGGCTGCTTCGACGTTCTCGTTTCCGGCGACATGGTTGCAGAAGGCAAGCCCCACCCCGAACCGTATCGGATGGCCCTGCGCCTGCTCGGCGCGTCGCCGGACGAATCCCTCGTCATCGAGAATGCTCCCTACGGAATTGAATCTGCAAGAAGAGCCGGCCTCCGGTGCATTGCCGTAACGACCTCCCTGCCGGCCGAATATCTTCAGGGTGCGGACAAAACCGTCCGGGATCTAGAAGAACTTCGAGGGCTGCTGTTCGGGCCACCCGCGTCGGGAGCATAGATGACTTCCGAGCACCAAATCTGCGTCTTCATAACGGGGGGTATCGGAGATTTCATTGCCTCCCTGCCGGCCCTGCACGTAATCCGTCAGGGTTTTCGGGCGAGCAGGATCCTTCTGGTGGGCAATCCCCTCTGGTTGCCCCTGGCGCGGGCAGGAACGCTGGTCGATGAGGTCCGTTCTGTCGACAACCTTCCCCTCCATGCAGGCTTCATGAGCGATCTGCCCAAAGACCACGCGCTCAGTCGATTCCTCGCCGCCTTTGATCTGATCATCTCCTGGTTCGGGGACAGGGAGGGCCGGTGGGAGAAGACCTTGAGGGGGGCATGTACCGGCAGGCTCCTCGTACACCCTTATCACAGGGTTCATGCCTTTGAAGGGCATGTGTCCGATTTCTATCTCACGACGCTGAAAGAATTGGCGCTGTGCGTCCAGGACAGGGTCGGGCAGGGGCAACCCCCGGCACCGCTTCTTCAGGACGCCGTTTTCCCGGAATCGCACCCGAGTGGGGACGACCGGGCCGAGGGGAGTCCTTTTCTCTGCCTTCATCCGGGAAGCGGCTCTGCGCGAAAGAACTGGCCGAAAGAGGACTTCCTGGAGGTGGCCGACGGAGCCTTCCGCCGCTGGCGCTTGCCCTCCACCGTGCTGATCGGCCCGGCCGAACAGGGCCAAAGGGCATTCTGGAGGGAAGCGGGCGGCCCTTCACTCTCCGTGGAAGAAGGGTTACCGATCCTGGAGGTGGCCCGAATGCTCCGCAGGGCAGCCCTCTATGTGGGCAATGATTCAGGTATTACGCACCTGGCGGCTGCCGTTGGCGTTCCCGTGGTCGCCCTGTTCGGTCCGACCGATCCGGCTCGGTGGGCTCCCCGGGGA
>JAQYVQ010000156.1 GCA_030145435.1 Syntrophobacteria bacterium
CCCCTGCACGGCGTGCCCGTCACGATCAAAGACACCTTCGAGACGGCAGGGATGAGAACAACCAGCAGCTTCAAGCCTCTGGCCGACTACACCCCGCAGACAGACGCGACGGTCGTGGCACGCCTGCGTGCGGCAGGGGCGATCATCCTGGGCAAGACAAACATGCCGGAACTCGCGCTCGATATTCAGAGCGTGAGTCCGGTCTTCGGGAGGGCCAACAACCCGTGGGACCTCGAGCGAACACCCGGCGGGAGCACAGGCGGGGGGGCTGCCGCCGTGGCAGCCGGGCTATCCCCCCTGGAACTCGGCAGCGACATAGGCGGATCCATCCGCATCCCCTCCCACTTCTGCGGGCTCTTCGGGTTCAAGCCGACGGAGAACAGGGTGCCGGAAAGCGGTCACATCCCCGGTCTGCCGGGAGAACCGAGAACCGTTCGGCACATGGGCGTATTCGGCCCCCTGGCACGCTCGGTGGAAGACCTGAAGCTTTGCTTCTCCCTGATCACCGGCCCGGACGGCCGCGATTGGGAGGTGCCCCCCGTACCGCTGGACGAGGCGCCGGACCAACCCCTGAAAGAGGCACGCTTCGCCTGGACGGACGACTTCGGTGGCGTTCCCGTGACGGCCGACACTCGGTCTGCTCTCGAGAAGCTGGCCGGTAAGCTTTCCGACATGGGTTGCCGCGTCGAGCGTGTAACCCCGCCCGGGTTCGATTTCGAGGCCGCCTGGAGGGCGTACGGAGAGATCATCGGGACGGAGGTGGGGGCAACCATCCCACTCCCTTTGCGAATTATCGGGTCCCTCTCTGCGCCCGTCCTTCATCGAAAGGATCCGATTTACTGTGGGATGATGCGCGGGTTTCGACTCGATATGCGGAGGTACTTGAACGCACTGGCCCGGAGGGACGCCCTGCTTGGAGCACTGGAACGCTTCCTGGGGGAGTGGGATGCCTGGATCTGCCCGGTCACTGCCACACCCGCCTTCGAACACCGCAGACCGGCCGCAAAGATGCCCGGGGAACCGATCGAGGTGGACGGCCGGAAGCTCCCTTACTGGGTCGCCGCCATTTCCTACACGACTGTCTTCAACCTGACGGGAAACCCGGTCGTCGTCCTTCCCGTCGCCCGCTCCGGGGAGGGACTGCCCATCGGGGTGCAGGTCGTAGGAAAGAAGTGGGAAGACATGCGACTCCTCGGGCTCGCCGAGAAACTGGCCGAGGTGACCGGACCGTTTCAACGCCCGCCCGGGTATTGAGCCGGGCCAGGACATCCGCCCTTCGGGAGAGACTACAGACCTACTCGATCGAGAAGAAAGACTCCTCGAACTCGGGCCTCTTCTCGTACCGCCTCATGAACATCCCCGGATAGGTGTCTACACCTTCCAGGTGGGCAGGGTCCACCTCGATCCCGGCCTGCTTGAGCGCCTTCACGATCGCCTGTGGCGACGGGGGGCATCCCTTGACCGCGATCATCTCCTGAATATCGGGATGGTCCTTGTTCGCCTGATACATGCACTTGCCGAGCAGAATGGTCTTCTTCTTACCGGGTGTGGGCTTCATGGTCTTTCCGGTCAGCACCTCTACATCGTCCCAGGGCTGCCCCTTCCACGCCTTGGCGATGCTCCACAGGGTCACCCCGTTGATGGGTGTGCAGTAGGTGCACAGAGAGAGATCGTATTTCGGGTACGAGAGCCCCTGGATGCCCATCTTCTCCATGGGCAGAGGGAGTTTGTCTTCGTTGCTGTAGGGGAAGGTGTATTCGTGGCGGCGGGCGACATCCTCAATCTTCTCTCCCCGCCATTCGATCGCGGAAGGATCGAGGGGCCTTCCCTGATCACGGGCCGCCTGGACCAGATGAGGGATCTCGGACGGAGGATAGCCCAGGATCTGGGACCCTGCCATGTCGGCGGCCAGCATGTCCGAGGACGCGACCAGAACATCGCTCCTCCTTGCCGTCCCGTCGAACAGGGGGCCGCGTTCGTTCGTGTAGATCCCGTCCAGGATCGTCAGGGCGGGGGGAAGCCTGTTCCCGAGCTTTCCGACCATGAAATGGAGGTCCCTCTCCGGATCATCACTGTGGCATTTCTTGCGGGACGGGATGTCGATCAGGCCCTTCAGGTTCTTGGTGCCGAGGCTCACGATCGTTTGTGCGTGGCACTTGAGCACAGGGATATTCACGAGAAAATCGGTCGCCAGGAAATCGGCGTTGAAGGCAAGGGTCACGCCGTCCCCGAGATCCACCTCCTCAAAGGGCCTCTGGTGAAGGTCGAGCACCTTCACCCCGTAGCGTTTGTTCAGTTTGTTGTAGCCGAGCATCTCGAATGCGTGGGCAGGGGTCTCCCTGTCCTTCGGGTTGCGCGTAACCAGGCCTTCCCCGATGGTGATGTCGTCGATGCCTCGCTCCTTGAGCAGCACCACCGCGTCCTCCACCAGGCGCGACGTGGTGATCACGCCGTACTTGGGGAAGACCGTCTTGCGCGTCCAGAAAATGATGTTCGGCTTGATGAAGACCTTGGCTCGTGCAGGAAGATGGTCCAGCCCCCCGCACAGTTCAACGGCCTGCCGGACCGACGCAAGGGGCTCCTCGTAACGAACCACGGCAACGATGGGCTTGTGCATGATGCAACGTTCTCCCGTCAGGAATCCAGTTCTCGGATGAGGGCGACATTCTCGTCCGGTTCCAGGTCGTTGAGCCCCCGGATCGGAAGATCCAGCCCGGCTTCGTCAAAGGCTTTCTTTAGCTCCTCGATGAACGCCCCATCCGCCTCGTCCAGGCCCTTGTAGTATTTCAGGCCCACACCACACGTGGGGCTTGCCAGGATGCCCAGCACGCCCAGAACCTTGAAACCGTACTTCTTGTATTCCTTGATCTGGTACACGAGGTTCTCGGCAAGCCCACTCAGGTATTCGCGCCCCTCGGGAACGGTCATCTGGTCATAGACCTCTCCGCTCTCGTGTTGATACGAGCCGTCCCAGGAAGCGCAATCCTGCCCTTGCCTGCCCATTCCAAGAAAACCGAGCTCCGGACAAGGGTACTGCAGGATCCCGATCTGGCGTTCCACCAGGGCTTCGAGTATCTTTGGAAACACCGCGGGTGCCGTGGCACAGGTGTCAATCCTCGCATTCTGGTTCAAGACGCAATGGGCCACAACGACGACCTTCTTGCTGCGGGCATCGTTGAAGACCGGGGCGCTCCGTTTTCCTTCCTTCATCTTTTTCCTCCTCCTCGAGTGGGTCGACAGGAAACGGTCGACACCCTCTGGAGAACGAGTTCAACGGTTGAGCAGGGCGGCGTGACTTCTTCCCATCGCCGGTCTCTCGCCGATTTCGAGGCCGGTCTTCTTGGCGGCAGCAAGGGTTTCCTCGAAGTCATTCTTCGAGACATGGCCCTTCGGTTCGGCGACCAGGCACGTGCCTCCCGGTCGCAGGGCCGCGTGGATCTGTTGGAAGAACACTTCCGCATCGGGTAGTTCGTGCACGAGCGCAAAGGCCAGGACGAAGTCGACCTTTTCGCCAAGGTCCTCTATGCCGAGGCCGTTCTTGTCACAAACCCGATGGTCGATGCGGTCGATCAAACCGGCCTTGGTTGCCCGACGCACCAGGGAGTTGATCATCTTCGCCTGCACATCCACGCAGACCACCTTGCCTTCCGCTCCTACCATCCGGGCCATGTCCAGACTGAAGAAGCCCATCGCGCACCCCACATCCAGGGCGACCATGCCCGACTTGATGTAGGGGGAAAGGATCTTTTGAGGATTTTGTAAAAGACGCCGCAGAGGGCTTACCAGGATATAGCCGATCCACCAGGGGCATATGTGATCCGCCATAGGTTTTCCCTTTCTCTCCTTTGGGGGTGGCCTCCAGTGAGTCCACTCTACCGTCCGATCAACTTACTGAATTCGTCCTCGTTCAGGGTGTCGACCCCGAGCTTCCGGGCCTTGTCGAGCTTGGAGCCCGCGTCCTTGCCCGCGATCACGAAGTCTGTCTTCTTGCTCACAGAGGACGAGACCCTGCCTCCTTGTTCCTCGATGAGGCTTCTCGCCTGGTCCCGCGTCAGGGTATCCAGTCCTCCGGTGAGGACAAAGGTCTTTCCGGCCAGCGGGGCCTCCCCCTCTTCGGCCTCTTCCACAGGAAATTCCACGCCCCCTCTTTTGAGCTTGTCGAGGATTTCCGTATTCTTCGGGTTCTGGAAGTAGTTGTGGAGACTCTGTGCGACGATGGGCCCGACTTCATGAACCTCGGTGAGTTCTTCGACGCTCTGTTCCGCGAGCTTGTCGATGGACTTGAATTCCTTTGCGAGCACCCCGGCCAGATGATAACCCACGTTTCTTATGCCCAGCCCGTAGATCAGGTTGGACAGATCCGGGGTTCTGCTCTTCGCGATGGCGTCGAGCAGATTCTCGGCGAGCTTGTCGCCCATCCTTTCCATCTTCGCGAGCGCTTCCTTGTCGAGGAAATACAAGTCGGCCGGGTCCTCCACGATGCCCTTGTCCACCATCTGTTCCAAGAGCCTGCGCCCGAGGCCGTCCATGTTCATCGCCCCCTTGGAGACGAAATGGGCCAGGTTCTCCTTGATCTGGGCCGGACAGGCGAACCCGGTGCACCGGTGGATGGCTTCCCCCTCGGGCCGTTCCGCCTTCGACCCGCACACCGGGCATGTGTCCGGCATGGTAAACGCCCTCTCGTTCCCGGTCCGCTTCGATTCCACCACCTTGACCACTTCCGGGATCACATCGCCCGCCCGTTGAATGACGACGGTATCACCGATGCGCACATCCTTCTTCCTGACCTCGTCCTCGTTGTGCAGGGAGGCCCGGCTCACTTCCACGCCTCCCACCCGGACCGGCTTCAGAACCGCCACAGGCGTCAGAGACCCGGTTCTGCCAACGCTGATGATGATGTCCTCGACGCGCGTGTGTTCCTGCTGTGCCGGGAATTTCCAGGCAACGGCCCATCGGGGGCTTCGGGAAAGCTCGCCGAGTCTCTGTTGGACGGAGAAGGCGTTCACCTTGATCACGATCCCGTCGATCTCGTAGGGCAGGCCCTCCCTCTGGTCGCGGATCTCTTGATGGTATTCGATCACCTCGTCCACGGTTCTGCAGAGGCGTGCATGTTCGCTTATCCTGAAACCGAGCCGCTTCAGGCACTGGAGGCTGTCCCAATGATGGGTCAGATCCTCTCCCTCCACCCTTCCGATCCCGTAGGCAAACAGGCTCAGGGGCCGAGTGTTGGTAATCCTGGGATCGAGCTGCCTGACCGACCCGGCAGCGGCGTTGCGCGGATTGGCGAACAGGGGCTGGTCCGCCTTTTCCCTTTCCCGGTTGAGCCTCGCGAAGTCATCCTTGGTCATGATCACCTCGCCGCGGACCTCGAGAAGTTCAGGAATCGACCCTTCAAGAAGACTCAGGGGAATCGAGTTCACGGTTCGGAGATTCAGCGTCACATTCTCTCCGACGACCCCATCACCCCGGGTGCAGCCAAGCTGGAGGCGGCCTTCTCTGTAGACCAACTCAACCGCCAGGCCATCGAATTTCGGCTCTGCCGTGTACTGGATCTCCTCATCGCTCAGTTCCGACAGTTCCCTCACCCTGCGGTGGAAGTCCAGGAACTCTTCCTCTGAGGTGGCCTTGTTCAGGCTCAACATGGGGAGGCTGTGCCTCACCGTTTCGAATTCTTCCAGAGGCGCCGCCCCTACCCTCTGCGTAGGGGATTCGGGGGTGACGAGTTCCGGATGGGCCTCTTCCAGTGCCGCCAGCTCGTCGAAGA
>JAQYVQ010000302.1 GCA_030145435.1 Syntrophobacteria bacterium
CCTTCCTGCCCATTTTCTTCGTTCCAGGGACCATGGGGAAGGTCTTTCGCTGCATTCCGGCCGTCGTGGTGTGCGTGTTCTTCATTTCCCTCATGGAATCCCTCTTTGTCCTTCCCTCCCACCTGGCACATCAACGTCCCACCGGGGACCGCGGATTCTGGGCCCTCCTCCACCGAATTCAGAGCCCTGTAGGCCGGATGTTGGAGCAGGCCATTGTGCGCTACTACAAACCTGCGCTCATGGCGTGCCTGCGAAACCGGTACGTGACGGTGTCCGTCGGCCTGGCGATTCTCGTGCTCACGATCGGGTTCGACAAGGCAGGCCACATCGACTTCACCTTCTTCCCGAAGATCGATTCGGAACGGGTGTCTGCGGGAATCACCATGCCCTACGGCTCGGCGGTGGGAGAAACGCGAGCCGTGCAAGGACGCGTCGTGGAGGCGGCCGAAAAGGTCCTGGCGAGGCACGGCGGGGAGGAGATCACGCGGGGCATCTTCACCCACATCGGAAGCGCCGGGTCGCGTGGGGCACGGCCGGGCGGGGGCGGACATCTGGCGAACGTCCAGGTATACCTCGTGCCTAGCGATCAACGGGCCCTGACAGCCTCCGAGTTTTCCCGGGAGTGGCGTGATGAGGTGGGCGAAATACCCGGGACGGAATCGTTGGCCTACAAATACAGCCTCATGGGCGGCTCCGGCCCGTCCATCGATGTTGAGTTGAATCACACGAACCTCCGAGTTCTCGAACAGGCAGCCACCGAGCTGGCAGACACCCTGCGATCCTTTCAGGGCGTGCGGGACATCGACGACGGGTTCTCGCTTGGCAAGCCCCAGCTCGACTTCAAGGTCAGGCCGGAAGCCCGGAGCCTGGGCATCACCGCAACCATGCTCGGCCGCCAGGTGAGGAGCGCCTTCTACGGGGCCGAGGCCTTGCGCCAGCAGCGGGGGCGCGAAGAGGTGAAGGTCATGGTCCGGCTTCCGGAAGCGGAGCGGAAGAGCGAGTACAACGTGGAGGAGTTGCTGATCCTCATCCCGGGCGGGGGTGAGATCCCGCTTCGAGAGGCGGCAACCGTGACACGAGGCCGTGCTTACACTGAAATCAACCGCGCCGACGGCCGGCGGGTCCTGAACGTCACCGCGGATGTGGTTCCCGGGGCAGCGAATGCCACGAAGGTCTTGGAGGTTCTGGAAGGGGGTTTTCTGGCGGAACTGATGGCACGTCACCAAGGCCTGGCTTACTCCCTGGAGGGCGAACAGCGATGGCAACGGGAGAGTCTGGACAGCCTCCGCACGGGTCTCACCCTCGCCTTGATCGTCATCTACGCCATGCTCGCCGTAGCGTTCAGGAGCTATGTCCAGCCGATCGTCGTTATGTTTGCGATCCCCTTCGGCCTGGTGGGTGCCACCCTCGGGCACCTGATCATGGGGTACGATCTGAGCCTGATGAGCCTGATGGGAATGGTGGCCCTGTCCGGGGTCGTGGTGAACGATTCGCTCGTCCTCATACACGCCACGAACGAGAACCGAGAGAAGGGCAACTCCGCCCTGGAGAGCATCACGGCCGCCGGAGCACGACGGTTCCGGCCGATCCTGCTGACCTCGCTGACCACCTTCTGCGGTCTTGCGCCGATGATCTTCGAGACGAGCGTGCAGGCCCAGTTCCTGATCCCCATGGCCATCTCCCTCGGCTTCGGCATCCTCTTCGTGACCTTCATCGCCCTGCTGCTCGTTCCCGCCCTGTACCTGATCGTGGAAGACACCAAGCGGCTCCTCGGGGTCGGTCTCGGCCGGGACGATTCGCAGGCCTCGTAAGAGACGGCTGCCTCCTAGGCCTAGGGGTCAAACCTACAATCAAGACAAACCGAGCTCTTTCATCGTCGGCAACCGCCTCAACGAAAGGCCTCCGTTGATTTGCAGGTTCTGCCCCGTCATATAGGCTTCATCGCTACACACCCATGCTGCGGCTGCTGCGACGTCTTCTATGGTGCTCAATCGGCCAAGGGGTATTTCCTTCTCAAAAGCATCTCGAAACCCTGCTAACGCCAGCAACGCATTTGTCATCGGAGTGTCGGTGAACCCGGGTGACACGGAGTTCACTCTGATATTCCTCTGGCCGTATTCCAAGGCGGCTATTCTGACCAGATGATCCGTGCCCGCCTTTGCCGCCATATAAGCCGCGTGATTCTCGAATGTGAGCGTAGCCGTTACCGACGACATCGTCGCAATGGCCCCCCCGTTCTCCATGACGCGCGCCATGTGCTTGATGAAGAAGAACGGGCCTATGAGATGGACGTCCACTGCCTCTCTCAGGACTTCTTCGGAGGTGCTTTCTATGTATCCCATCAAGGCAAGTCCTGCACAATTGACCGCTACATCTAATCGACCATATCGCTCTATCGCTTTGTCTGCCAGTTCACCCACCTGACGTTCATCGGTTATTTCACAAACCTCACCCACAGCATTGATTTTGGATGCTACGGCGTCGACCTTTTCAGCGGTGCGAGCTGTTATGATGACTCTTGCGCCTTCCCGTATGAGACGACTTGCAACGGCACCACCAATGCTGTTCTCGTTCGATACGCCAAGGACGATCGCTACCTTATCGGAAAATCGGGCCTTGTTACTCTGCATTCTCTTCTCCTTCCATGAAGAACCAGGCTTCTCCGCACCAATGAGCCCCTGTATTCGGAAGCAAGAGCCGCTTCACGATCCATTCTACATTTTGACCGAGGAATATGCTAATATTCCCCCATCCCACAAACCACGGCACAGGAATCATTCGAGTCAAGAAAAACGGAGGACTCTTCATGAAGACGCTGATCATCGTCTTTTCGCAGAGCGGTCAAACTCGCAAGACAGCGGAATGTATCCGTGACGGTCTGGTTTCCATGCAGGGTGAATGCGACCTTGTCGAGCTTGCTGATGTGGATACAAGCGTATTGGCGGATTATGATCTCGTTGGCCTTGGGTGTCCTGTGTATTACTATCAGGAACCGTTCCATGTCCGTGACTTTCTCGAAGATCTGCCCGATTTGACGGACAGGCACTGGTTCGTTTTCTGCAGCCATGGTTCCATCATGGGAATCACACTGCATACCATGTCGGAACGTCTGGAGAAGAAAGGCGCGGTCGTTGTGGGCCATTATCACATATACGCAGACGTGTGCTCGCCATTTGCCCTGTATCCTTCCTATACCACCGGGCATCCGGATGAACAGGAGCTCGAGGAGGCGCGAAGCTTCGGCATGGACTTAGCGGACCGAACTCCGCGCATAGCGCAGGGCGAAAAGAACCTCGTTCCTGCGCTTGAACCTCCGGATGAAGAACTGGTGAAAGAAGCCGCCGCCCTTACACCGGAAATCATAAAGTTCATCATACCGCCTTACACGATCAATCGGGAGACATGCATAAAGTGCCGCACATGTGAGACGACCTGCCCGGTCAATGGTTTCGACATTGACGCCGATCCCCCCCGGGTTCAGGATCCCTGCATTGGCTGTTCCTACTGTGTGATGGCTTGTCCCACAGCCTCCCTTGAGGCTGACTGGAGCCTGATGGCGGCGCACAACCATGAACACTATCCGTACATGAAGAAATGGCTGGACAAGGCCGCGGCACAAGGGGAATTCCGCTGGCGCATGGATCCGGATTCACTTGACTACGATGATTACATGTACCTCCAACATTTGCGCAAGCTGAAAGAGAAGAAGTCGGATTAAATCGGGATGAGGATGCGGCAACCTATCTATCGTGTCGTCGAAATGCATCATGACGATCTCTACTTCCAGATTTCATAACGACATAGCTAGGATTTGGTCTGGAAGCAAGAGCGACATAGATAAGAGAAACCTAGACCTCGTGGTTTTCGTTCGAGGTTCCATAGTTCGAAACGCAATCTAGAATTCTTACGTGCGCTCTACTGCTGCCCCTTTACAGCACCTCTTGAACCGCGTTTCTCTCGTAGCACACCTCCATGTTTATGGCGGGTATCGATACATTGTGCAAGTCGGATTTCTTTATTCTTTCGGTTAGATCTATGCACAATACTCCCCGCCCCATTACCGGGCGCAACGACCCCCGAGATTGTTGCCGTGGCGGTCGGCATGGCAGAAGTCGCAGCGATTGGCCACGCGAAGGCCGAACTTATCGTGGTCCCAGGACCCGCCGCGCTTAACCGGAGCCACCCCACTTGCAGGACCTGTCGGATCGTCAGTAGGGCTGACAGAGTAAAAGTTTTCACTAAACCAATCGGCTACCCATTCCCAAACATTCCCAGCCATATCGTATAGCCCATAGCCGTTTGGTGCATAAGATTCAACCATGCTTGTATCCCCGATATTGAAATTGTAATTGGCATGCGTGCGCCAGATCCAATTCCCCCACGGATAGCGTTTTCCTTCCAAGCCACCCCGGGCCGCATACTCCCACTCTGCTTCGGTTGGTAATCGTTTGCCTGCCCAGGCACAATATTCAAATACTTGGTCCCACTCCATCCAGATCACCGGGTAATCGTTATAGGCAGGATCACCATAATACGTTCCACGTGAATAGCTGCTGGAAGAGCTTGGTGCTGTGCATCCACTGTCTGCCACACATTCCGCGTATTCTGCGTTGGTTATCTCGTGGATGTCCATTTCAAAGGCTGATAGGCATACATTGTGTACAGGCAGTTCATCCGGCCAACCCTCTGCAAAAGCATCCCCCATGTTAAAGCATCCCGAAGGTATTGAGACCATGTCAGCACAGACCGCATAGCCTTCGTCAATAGAACCATAGCCTGCGTCCCCGGCACATTGATTATCTAGCCCATCGCACAACTCAGGTGCTCCAGGGTAGACAGTCGCGTGATTGTCATCGCAGTCCGATTCCGGAAATGTACACAAACCACTGGCCGGATCACCATACCCGTCTCCATCAGCATCCGTCGGACAGTTTTCACAATTGTCCCCGGTATATCCATCTATACAAGTACATTCGTACGTGCCAGGAACGCCTTCTGCGCAAGAGCCGCTGTTCAGGCATGGGCTAGGATCACATTCGTTTATATCCACCTCACAGCTATCTCCTTCATAACCAGTATCACACTCACAGATACCTGCAACGCAAGTTCCATTCTCTCCACACTCTATCCCCACACAGGGGCCAGGCACGTCACAAGAATTTCCTATGTAGCCATCCGTACATACACAAACACCATCTTCGCAGGAACCATGCGCTCCGCACTCGATTCCGTCACACGGGTCAGGTTGTCGTTCAAGAACAATAGCTTTGGCTGCCTCTGTCTGGTACATTTTGTCGCCTGCAGGAGTTATATAAAGCTCGACAGGCAGAGTATGCGTGCCACTCGTGATTACTTCCTCAGTCTTTGGAGTAACTAGACAAACCATTCCTGAGGGAGGATCACAAACAATGTCTTGCACGAACGTAGAATCGTAGCCAGCAGCAGTAACAGTCACGTCGGTATTCAAGTCTGCATCCAAAGTCGCAGCCCACGTC
>JAQYVQ010000318.1 GCA_030145435.1 Syntrophobacteria bacterium
CTCTATTGCTCCAGTTCTACTGGCTGTGGGCGCCGGTGAACTTCGACGACTGCATCACACTCTACGACCTCAATTCGGACGAAAAGGGCGACCCCTGGCACACCCACGGCGTCATCGCCCCGCTCCAAGATGGCACCCCGGAAACAATGAAGGCTGTGTCCAACCGCATTCGATACCGCTCCGGAACGCGCCATGCAGAGTCCGCGGAGATCCTCTTTCAGCGAGAGAGCGGAGAGGAAGTCGTTCTCGAATTCGAGCCCCTTTACCAGTTCTACATGTCCGGGCTCGGATACCTCCACCCCGAATGGGGGCACGGGATCGACCGGGGCGAGCTGGCCGTGGCGTATGATTCGATCGATCTGGCCTCCGTGGATGAGGCCAGCCCCCTGTACCTCCACATTCAGGCGATCAGCCGCGTCCGCATGGGCGGGAAAGAGGGCCTCGGGGTCCTCGAGCAGCTCATCCTGGGCCCCCACGAGCCCTCGGGGTTCAAAGAGCTCTTCGACATGGCGCCATAGGGTGCGAGCCCTTGTTCCGTTTCGATTTTCTTGGCCTCCATGTTCCGGCAACATAGTCCCTCGTCCCCCAATACGGAACTTGGGCGCCGGAGGCGAGTGCTCCGGCCCGCAACGGGGGCCTCGGGAAGCCTCCACCAGTCACCCTGCAAAAACCGAAACGGAACAAGGGCTCGCACCAGATTCCCCGCGCCTTACCTCCCCACACCAAAGGGGTCAAGTCTGGACATTGGACTGTCTAGAAACGCAGACTACGTCTAGAAGGGGCCTAAAAAGACTGTGGGA
Organism: Syntrophobacteria bacterium; assembly: GCA_030145435.1. Classification (GTDB taxonomy): domain Bacteria; phylum Desulfobacterota; class DSWW01; order DSWW01; family DSWW01; genus S015-6. The sequence continues at coordinate 801 of JAQYVQ010000318.1, forward strand.
ATAGGCACTTGACCTTCCTCTCTGCTCAGAAATGTTTGCTGCGGACTGTCCAATGTCCAGACTTGACCCCTTCGCCCCTTCCCCGATTCCCCTTTTTCGTCCGCAATCAACGGGAGTGGCTGTCGTGCCCGTGTGCGTGCCCGTGCCCGATCAGTTTCTCCCAGCCAAAGGGATAGGAATTCAAGAAATTTCGATACAATCCGACTATTTACTTGGGAAACCGTCTTGTAACTCAGAAATCACAAATGGGTCCCTGAACGGGTCATGACTGAACACTCCAACCCTCCCGAGAGAATCCGGCAAGTCCTGGGCGGAATCGAGAAGCTGCCCATGCTCCCGGCCGTCGCCGTCAGGCTGCTCGAGGTGACGGAAGACGAGAACAGCTCCGCGCTCGATCTTGCCAAGCTGATCGAGACCGATCAGGCCCTGGCCGCCAAGACGATGCGAATGGCGAACTCCGCCTACTACGGCCGATCGGGGAAGATTTCCACCCTGCGGGACGCTGTGGCCCTGGTAGGCTTTGGGGCCTTGCGCAGCACGATCCTGACCGTGTTCTTCATGGATGTCTTCAAGGGAACCGCCAACGATACAGGCCTTGATACAGAGGCGTTCTGGCTGCATTCTCTTGCCTGTGCGATCTGTGGCAGAGAAATCGGAAGGAAGATTCGCGGGCCTGCATCGTTTGCAGAAGAGGCCTTTGTATGCGGAATGCTCCACGACACGGGCAAGATCCTGCTGAACAATTACCTGCCGGGCGACTACAAGAAGGTCGTGGATGCTGTAGCAACGCAGAACCTGACCATCGCCGAGGCAGAGCAGGCGGTCCTGGACGTGGATCACGCGCAGGTGGGCAGCGAATTGCTCAGGCTTTGGAGACTCCCCGAACACGAGACGCGCGCGATCCATCTCCATCATCACCCCCCCACCGAAAAGGCAGGCCAGGACCCGGGCGCGAGGCTGGCCGAGGTCGTCAGGCTCGCGGACACAATCGTTAGAATCCAGAAGATCGGGTCGGGTGGCGACGAAATCCCCAGGTTCATCGAGCCCAAGGTCTTGGCATCCCTCGGCCTGACAAAGGAAGAAGTCTCTCAGCTCGCAGCGGAGTTGGACGACAAGGTGTGGGAAGCGGCCCAGACAATGGGCGTCAAGAAGGACGAGAAGAAGTCCTATTTCGACCTGCTCACCGAGTCGAACCGCGAACTGGTGTTAACGAGGTCCCTCTCCATATCGGAGGGGAAATACCGGTTGCTGTTCGACAGCTTCTCTGACGCCCTGTTCCTGCTGACGGACATGATCCATGAGTGTAACGACCAGGCATGTCAGCTGTTGGGCTGCGAGCGCGGAGAGATCGTAGACCAGGCCTTGACCGCGTTCTTGCCTCCCTCTCAACCCGACGGTCGCAGCTCAACGGAGTACTTTCAGGAAAAGGCCCTGGAGGTCTTGGCCGGGAGCCAACAAACCTTTGGCTGCCAGGTCCTGAAAAAGGGCGGAGCGGTCATCGAAACGGAGGTCTCCCTGAAGGCGTTTCCTGCGGGTGGCAGGAATGCGCTGCAGGCCGTGCTGCGGGACGTCACGGAACGGAAGCGGGCAGAGGAACAGATAAGAAACCTGAACGAGCAACTCGAACAGAGGGTACGAGAGAGAACGGCGAAACTCGAGAAAGCTTACGAGGAGCTCAAGGAACTCGATCAGATGAAGGATGTCTTTCTCTCAAGTGTCTCTCACGAGCTCCGCACCCCCCTCACCTCCATCCGCTCTTTCTCGGAGATCCTCCTTCGGTACGATGAGGAGGACCCGCAAACGCGGAAGGAGTTTCTCGAGGTCATCCACAACGAGAGCAAACGGCTCACACACCTGATCAACGATGTGCTGGATTTGTCGAAGATTGAATCGGGCAGGGTGGTCTGGCACGACGAACTCCTTTCCCTGGAGGAGATCTTCCAGTACGCGATCAAGGCCCAGGCACCTCTCCTCGAGGCGAAGTCCCTTCACGTGTCCCTGGCCCCCTCTACCGGGTTCCCCCTCGCTTTTGCAGACAAGGAAAGGGTCCAGCAGGTCGTCCTCAACCTGTTGGACAATGCGGCCAAGTTCTCTCCGGAAGGCGGCCAGATCCTGATCGAGATAGAGAGACCCCCGGACCCTTCGGAAGAGGAGCCGGACGCGCGGGTCAGGGTCAGTATCAAGGATCAAGGGGTCGGGGTTGATGAGAAAGATTTCGAGATCATCTTCGATCGCTTCGCTCAGGTCTCTCCCGAAGCCCTGTACGACAAGCCGAAGGGAACGGGACTGGGCTTGTCCATCTGCAAGGAGATCATCGGCCACTACGGAGGAAGAATCGGGCTGATGAGTGAGAAGGGGAAAGGCTGCAGCTTCTTTTTCACTCTTCCAACCGGTCAGTAGAGCATGTAGAGGAATTCTTTGAACATCTCTCGATCGAATTGGTCCTGCATCTCTTCTTTCATGATCTTCAGGGCCTCGTAGGGAGAAAGGGCCGGCTTGTAGACGCGGTCGGCCAACAGGGCATCGTACGAATCCACCAGGTTGCAGATCTTTCCCAACTCATCGATCTCATCGCCCTTCAGGCCTTCCGGATATCCCCCACCACCACACCTCTCGTGGTGCTGAAGGGTCGTAACGGCGGACTCATCGGTTAGCTTTCCCTCCCTCAAGAGGAGGTCATAGCCATGCTCCGGGTGGCGTTTCATGACTTCCCATTCCGATTTCGTCAGACGGCCCGGCTTGTTGAGAACCCGATGTTCGATCTCGGTCTTGCCTATATCGTGAAGAAACATGGCGTAGCCGATTTCGTGAAGATCCTTGTCCGAGTCACGATAGATTTCACGGGCCAGGTTCGTCCCGAGGAGCCCAACGTTCACAGAATGCTTGTAGATGCTCACCTCGTGCGTGATCATCAGGATCATGTCTTGAACGGCATCTCGGTTGGAAGAAATGACGTGGTCAACCGTCTGACGGAAGATTCCTTTGCTCTCCTCGATGGATTTCGCTTCAGGTGCCTGCCAGAGCTTCTCGAGCTGATAGATGCAAGTATCGTACACGATGCTCGACTTCTCTCGCTGGCTCATGAAAGGGTCGGCAAGAATGCCCTGCAGGTTCCGGGTCATGTAGTTATGGAGTGTGTGCTTCTCCTCTTCGCGGATGTGAAGGGTCCGAATCCCCTCTCGAAACAGCCTCTGGCGGGTCTCCTCTGTGAAGTTGTCTCCCTGCGAATAGGGGACAAAACGGTCTCCGAGTAGAATGTACAGCCGAAAAGGCTTCTCAACATCAGGGTGCAGAAGCTGGATATCTACGGGGATGAAGTTCGGTTCCATGGCTTGAAGAATTGCCCTTGTGTTTGAACGACCCTTGCGAACACCTTTATTCGGTAGAATTCGCCCAAAACTCAACCCATTATGTCACTTCCCACGTACCACAGACGTGCGGACACGTCTTGACGGAACCATGGCCTCCCGGATAGCATGACCGGGCGCTCGGGCCCTGCCCGGGCCAAGATGGCATCCCGAAACCGGACAGATGCCTTGTCAAGCCCGGATTGCGATCAACCAACCCCTTACGGTGATCTCATGAGGAGGAACCCATGAGCCCAGTGATGACCGGAAAAGAGCGTATTTTCAAGGCCTTGGAACTGGAGGAACCGGACACGGTCCCCGTGTTCGAGATGGGAATCAACGAGGCCAGCATCGTGAACCTCGGAAAGCAGTTCACGGATGATGTGCCCGCAGTCAAGCACATCACGGACATGGACCTCGAAGAACAGCTGCGTTACATGGACCTTCTTTCCCTCATCCTGAAGGAGCTGGGCAACGACGGCATCTCAACGGTCTTCATCATCCGGAAGGAAAGGGTCGGCGGAGATCTGGCGCGGGACAAGTACGGCACGACCTACCACCTCTCCGAGGTGGGAGAACCCGTCCCGGTGGAGGGCCCGGTACAGAGTGTCTCAGACATCGCGAAGCTCACCTTCGAGCCGGACCCGGGCGACTACGCCATGCTCCAATATCTCGTATCGACGATGGGGAAGGACGTGGCCCATTTCTTCGCGATCCCGGACCTGTTCCGGTTTTCCTGGCAACTCCGGGGTGGCATGGACAAGCTCCTGCTCGACTACATGAGGAACGAAGAACTGGTCTTTGCCCTGGCAAGGGTCACCACGGACTTCTGCAAGGCCGCCCTGGGGATGGCCCGGGACCATGGCGCCGATGTGATCATCCTGGAGGGGGACCTGGCCTTCAACACCAGCACCCTGATGAGCCCGGACCAGTACCGGAAGTTCATCAAGCCTTATCACGAGGAGATCGTGTCGTTCTGTCACGAGAAAGGGATGAAGGCGGTCAAGCACTCGGACGGGAATCTCTGGCCCATCCTGGATGACCTGGTGGAGGCCGGCTTCGACGGCATCCACCCGTTCCAGCCACAGTGCATGGACATCAAGGAGGCAAAGGCCCACCTGACTGGCAAGGCAGCGGTGGTCGGGAACATCGACTGCAGCTTTCTCCTTCCCTTCGGAACGGTCGAGGAGGTGGACAAGAACGTACGGGAGACCATCGCGGCAGCCGCCCCGGGCGGGGGCTACATCATCAGCTCTTCGAATTCCATCCATCCGGGATGCAAGCCGGAGAACTACATAGCCATGGTCAAAGCGGCCAGGAAATACGGCGCCTATCCGATCAATATTTGAACTCAAGCTCTGCCGTATGAGCAGTTTCCTGTCGATCCGCCAAATGAGCAGAAAAGGGGGTAGCGGACATGAACGAGCTGATGACCAACCTGGGAGAGACGCTCCTCGCCGGAAACCTGGAGGAGATCAAGCGACTGACCGAAGAGGCACTGAGCGCAGGTACAACCCCGCAGGACATCCTGGAACGGGGCCTGAGGCCGGCCATGGAGACTCTGGGAGACCGGTTCTCGAGGGGAGAGGCCTTCCTGCCGGAACTCCTCGTGGCGGCCGAGACGATGAAGGCCAGCATGGAGGTCCTGCAGCCGGCCATCGTACGCGACGGAGTCGCCCCGAAGGCCACGATGATCCTCGGAACGGTGGAAGGGGACATCCATGACATCGGAAAGAACCTGGTGAAGATGATGTTCGAAGGGGCAGGGTACAAGGTGATCGATCTGGACATCAACGTGAAGGCGGACAAGTTCCTGGAAGCCTATCACAAGGAAAAACCTGACCTGGTGGGCCTTTCCGCCCTCCTGACCAACACGATCGGGGTGATGGAGAAGGTGATCCAGGCGATCCGGGAATACGACCCCAAGGCGAAATTCATCATCGGGGGGGCGCCCGTGAACCAGGAATTCTGCGACAGAGTGGGGGCGGATGGGTACGCAGCGGACGCGGGTGAAGCCGTGAGGGTGGGAAACCGAATCATCGGCATCTCCTGAGGAGTCCTGTCGAGAAACGGCCATCTGCGGCGTTGCACTCATCCTTCGTCACTGCGGCGTACCAACTACGAACGCCTCTTTGTAACATGGACCCCCGCCTTCGCGGGGGCAAGTTTCGTGCACCTTGCATATGACCGTTTCTCGACAGCCTCCTACAGCAAGTCTCATTCGAAACTCTGCCGAAAGGATCAAGGAACGATGTACGAAGACCTCAAGAACAAGACGGCACTGATCACGGGCTCGGGAAAGCGAACCGGCATCGGATACGCCATTGCGGAGAAGCTCGCTTCCTGCGGTGCGAACGTCATCGTCACGGACCTGGGTCAGGATTCCGACCCATCCGGCGGCGTTCGAACAGGCACACAGCAGGAGATGGAGGAGATCGCCGCCGATCTGGCGGAAAGGTTCCGGGTCAGGACCCTGGCAGTCGAGATGGACGTTACGGGCGGCGCCTCGATAGCCCGCATGGTCGAGCGGGTGAGAGAGGCCTTCGAACACATCGACGTGCTCTGCAACAACGCAGGGGCCTCCTTCGGCGTCCCGAGCGCCGTACACACCTATGACGAAGACGCCTGGATGAAGACCATCGACGTGAACCTCCACAGCGTGTTCCGGGTGACCCGGGCCCTGCTCCCCCTGATGGAAGGCCGGAAGGGAAGCATCATCAACACGGCTTCCAGGGCCGGGAAGGTCCCTCCCCTGTTCAACGGGGCCTATGCAGTGGCAAAGGCGGGCGTCATCATGCTCACCAAGGTGATGGCCAGGGAGCTGGCACCCACCGGATTGCGTTTCAATTCGATCTGCCCGGGACAGGTCATGACCGACCTGGAGAAGTGGCGTTTCAGCCTGGAGGCCCAGTTCCTCGGGACGACCCCGGAAGAGCAGGAACAGGAGATGTGCAAAACCATCCCGCTCGGACGGATCGGCACGAAGGAAGAGGTGGCCAGTGTCGTGGCCTTTCTCGCCTCGGAGGCGTCTTCCTACCTGACCGGACAGGCGATCAACATCACGGGCGGCCAACTCATGGAGTGCTAGAGTGCTAGCCCCTGTTCCGATTTCGATTTGATTGGGCTCCGTCGCCCCCTCCCCCGAAGTCGCCCTGCACAAATCGAAATCGGAACAGGGGCTAGCACCAGAGGCCCCACGCCTCCCAACAGCTGGCCCTTTTGACTGACTTAGGGTTCG